>DATGGJ010000156.1:0-3772 GCA_035308585.1 Terriglobales bacterium | reverse complement strand
CGCGCGAGGCCCTGGCCGGAGCGCTGGCGGAAATGGTTTCCGAACACGAGATCAGCGAAGACCGAGCCCTGCAGATGGCCCACGCCTATCTGCATGACACGGCTGCGGGGCTGTACAAATAGCGTGCCCTAGCGCGTGGTGGCCACAGCCCCGCGTTTCTCCATGGGCACAAAGGCCCGCTCCTGGGCCCCGGTGTATACCTGCCGGGGACGCGCGATCTTCTGCTCCGGATCGGTCAGCATCTCGTTCCACTGCGCCAGCCAGCCCGCGGTGCGGGGAATGGCGAACATCACCGTGAACATTTCCGGCAAAAAGCCCATGGCCTGATAGATGATGCCGGAGTAAAAGTCCACATTGGGATAGAGCTTGCGCTTGACGAAGTATTCGTCTTCCAGCGCGATCCGTTCCAATTCCAGAGCGATGTCGAGCTTGGGATTGCGGCCGGTGGCCTCGAACACGCGCTCCGCCGTCCACTTGATGATTTTTGCCCGCGGATCATAATTCTTATACACGCGATGCCCGAACCCCATCAGCTTGCCGTGGCCTTCCTTGATGCGTTTGATGTAGGCGGGCACGTTCTGTTTGGAGCCAATCTCGTCCAGCATGCGCAGCACCGCTTCGTTGGCGCCGCCGTGAAGGGGGCCGGCCAGGGCCGCCGCGGCCGCCGCCGTGGTCAGGTAGGGGTCGGTGAGCGCGCTGCCGACCGAACGCATGGCATTGGCGCTGCAGTTCTGCTCATGGTCGGCATGCAGGATGAACAGGATGTCCAGCGCCCGTTCCAGCACCGGATTGGCCACGTACTTCGGCTCCATCATGCGCCACAGCATGTTCATGAAGTTTCCGGTGTAGCTGAGGTCGTTGTCCGGGTAAACGTAGGGATAGCCCTTGCTGTGGCGGTAACAATAAGCCGCGATGGTCGGTACTTTGCCGATCAGGCGCAGCATCTGGTGCTGGCGGATTTCCGCGTCCTCCACCTGCTTGGCTTCGGGATACAGCGTGGAGAGCGCCGCCACCGTGCTCACGAACATGCCCATGGGATGGGCATTGTAGCGGAAGCCTTCCAGCAGCTTCTTCACCGTTTCATGCAGCATAGTGTGGTGGGTGACCTGGTACACCCAGTCCTTCATCTGCGCTTGCGTGGGCAGTTCGCCCCAGACCAGCAGGTAGGCCACTTCCAGGAAGGTGCAGCGCTCGGCCAGCACCTCGATGGGGTAGCCGCGGTAGCGCAGGATGCCGCGATCGCCGTCAATAAAGGTTACGCTGCTGCGGCACGAGGCTGTGTTGGTGAACGCCGGGTCGTAGCCCATCAGCCCGAAATCCTCGGGACCGGTCTTGATCTGGCGCAGATCCATGGTTCGAATGGTCCCGTTTTCTACGGGAAGCGTGTAGGTCGCTCCCGTCCGGTTGTCGGTTACTGTGAGCGTGTTGTTCGCCATTGCTTCTCCTCGCCGCCGTTCCCCGGGGCTGGGTGTCCAATGCCCGCGTTCAAATTCTACAGAGAGCGGGGGCCGGTCTCAATCACCCCGGCCTGCAGGACCGGGATTGGAGCAGGACCCTCGCCTCTGCGCCATTGTGGCTGGGCTTTACACTTCTCATCTGTGAGGGGAATCACGCCTGCTTGTGAGCGCCCAAGCACTTCCCCGGCCAGAGGACAAGAAACGGCGAAATGTAAAGAAAGTCCGGCAGGAGGGCGGTTCCGCTCAACCGCAACCCTGGCTTGACCGCCAACCGGGCAATTGCGCCCGCTATAGTATGAAAGCCATGACGGTCCTGGGTCTTATCATCACCTTCGTTGCCATCGCCGTGCTGGTCATCGAGTTCCTGCGCCACCGGCGTTCTCGCCTGCCCCTCTATGGGTGGTTCGGCCTGGGCATATTCGCGGTTGCCGGATGGCTGATGTTTCGCCGTTTTGCGCCGGTGACCACCTTCTTCACCCCCATCGCCTGGACGGCTTACATTCTGCTCACTGATGCCGGGGTGTACGCCATCACGGGTCACTCCCGCCTGCGCAATCATCCTGCCGAGTTCGCCAGGATGGCCCTGCTCTCCATTCCCTTGTGGCTGATTTTTGAGGCCTACAATTTGCGCTTGCATAATTGGGTCTACACCGGCTTGCCTGCCAGCCGTGCTTTGGCCTTGCTCGGCTACGGCTGGTCGTTTGCCACCATTACACCCGGCATTCTGGAAACCGCCGACCTGGTGGAAGCTTTCGGCTGGTTCTCACCGGGTGCTGCATGGCGATTTTCTGCGCGCGCACAGGCTGCGATGATGATATTTGGCGGCGCTTGTTTGGCCCTGCCCCTGGTTCTTCCCCAAGTCACCGCGGCCTATCTGTTTGCCTTGGTGTGGGTGGGATTCATCTTCCTCCTCGATCCCATCAACTTGCGCCTGCGCCTGCCTTCCATCCTGGGCGATTTTGCCGCCGGCCGACGCAGCCGTTTCTATTCACTTCTCATTTCCGGCTTTGTCTGCGGCTGGCTGTGGGAGTTCTGGAACTACTGGGCAGCGGCCAAGTGGCACTACATATTTCCTATGTTTCAGGATCTGAAGATATTCGAGATGCCCGCGCCCGGCTATCTCGGATTCCTGCCTTTCGCCCTGGAATGTTTTGTTATGTACATTACGGCCTCCTGGCTGGTGGCCAGGCCGGCGGCGGCTACGCTCAATTCGCGTTTGCCGGGGGCCAGCCAGGACTCCTAGGCTCACCCCCGCGTTGTTTCCCGCGACGGGCTCTGCTATTGTCGGCCATTGCTGTCACACTGCACCCTGGAGCCCCGCGTGAAAGTATTGTTCGCCATCATCTCGCTCTCTGTCGGGCTGCTTGTCCAGAACCCGCAGGCCAAGCCCTCCGCAGCCTTCGGAGAAGACGGCCAATCCATTGATTCGATTATTCACGCCATGTATGACGTTATCTCCGGGCCGGCCGGCGCGCGTAACTGGGAACGCTTCCACTCCCTGTTTCTTCCCCAGGCCACGCTGGCTACGGTGATGCATAAGAGCGGGCAGACTCTGCACAAGGTCATGACTCCTGACGATTATGTCCGCGGCGCAGGTGCATACTTTCAGCAGCATGCCTTTTACGAATCGGAGATTGCCCGCCGCACCGAGCAATTCGGCAACATCGCCCACGTCTTTACCACCTACGCTTCCCGCCATGAGCCCAAGGGCGAGCCCTTCGAGCGCGGCATCAATAGCGTCGAATTGCTGAACGACGGAACGCGCTGGTGGATTCTCACCATCTCCTGGGATAGCGAGCGCCCAGACAACCCCATCCCCGCACCGTATCTGAAGACGGTACCCAAATAGGCCTCCCCAGCACAGGCACGGAACACCGAAACCGGTGATTGACGTGGTTGAATGCAGCTTGAGCAGTTGAAGGCCGCTCCCACGGCCATCCCAAGTCACCTGGAAATCCAAGCAGAAAAAATGGGCTTGGCTGGCGCTTTTCGATCGGCAACTTAATTGTCCGCGCCGCGCGGCATTCACCAAGATTTAACAATGTCGTAACACTTTCGCAATAATGCCACCCTATTTTGGTGATGTTCAAACGCTCGTTGACCTTTCCCACGTGCTCAGTAACGGTATGCCAGCGCCTCGACCAACCGCGCCCAATGAGCCTGGTAACGCATTGGTGTACGTGGTTGAGGACGACGCTGATATTGCCCGCCTGGTGCAGCATCAACTGCAACTGAATAGTTATCGTGCCCGGCTGTTTACCAGCGCAGCTTCCGTTCTGCGGGAGGCGGCCCGTGAGTGGCCACGCCTTTTTGTG
>DATGGJ010000155.1:0-9153 GCA_035308585.1 Terriglobales bacterium | reverse complement strand
CTTGCCTCGCGCTTCCGCTCCCGCAAAGCGGGATCAGTCGCGCGCGCTCGGGATGACAAACGAAAAAGAGGACTGCCGCGGCGCGGCTTAAGCCGCGCCCTTTCATATCGCCTACAGGCCCTTGCCGCCGATGAAGTTGATAAGGTCGCGGACGCGGCACGAGTATCCCCATTCGTTGTCGTACCAGGAGATGACCTTTACCAGGTTGCCCCCGATCACGCGCGTCATGGGCGCGTCCACGATGGAGGAGCGGGAATCGCCGCGGTAATCCATGGAGACCAGTTCCGCGTCCTCATAGCCCAGGTAGCCCTTAAGGGGAGCGGAAGAGGAGGCCTGCTTCATGGCCGCGTTCACTTCCTCGGCGGTGGTCTTCTTCTCCACCCAGGCCACCAGGTCCACCACGGAAACGTTGGGCGTGGGCACGCGCATGGCAAAGCCGTCGAGCTTGCCCTTGAGTTCGGGTATGACCAGGTGCAGCGCCTTGGCGGCGCCGGTGGAGGTGGGAATCATGCTGAGCGCGGCGGCGCGGGCACGGCGCAGGTCCTTGTGCGGAAAATCCAGAATGACCTGGTCGTTGGTATAGGAGTGGATGGTGGTCATGCTGCCGGCCACAATTTTGAAGGAATCGTTCACCACCTTGGCAATCGGCGCCAGGCAGTTGGTGGTGCAGGAGGCGTTGGAAATAATGTTGTGTTTGGCCGGATCGTAAACCTGCTGGTTCACCCCCAGCACAATAGTGACGTCCTCGTTCTTGGCCGGGGCGGAGATGATCACCTTCTTGACCGGGCCGCGCAGATGCTTTTTGGCGTCCTCAGCATTGGTGAAGCGGCCGGTGGATTCGAGCACCACCTGCGCTCCCACCGAGTCCCAGGGCAGCTTGGCCGGATCCTTTTCCGCGAACACGCGGAGGCTGCGCCCGTCTACGCGAATGCAGTCGGTGCCGGCGCTGATGTCGTTGCTCAGGTTGCCCAGGATGGAATCGTACTTGAGCAGGTGGGCCAGGGTTTTGGGGTCGGTCAGGTCGTTGACCGCCACAAATTCGATATTGCGGTCATTGAGCGCGGCACGCAGCACGTTGCGCCCGATGCGGCCGAATCCATTAATGCCTACTTTGATTGCCATAAAACCTCCGAATGAGTGCGAGATTAAGGGGAGTTGCGGGCCGGTTGCGGTAACCAAAAATCGTAACACCCGCTTCGCCCGCGAGCAAATGGGGATGCGCCGAAGAGAGAGGCGCACTTTTACAATTGTCATGCCTTGCGCAGCGAAGCACCTACTTTGCTGGAGCGGGCGCCTCCGCGGGCGGTGCATTACCGAGCACGACAGCAGCACAATACATTGCCGATAAAGCAAGGGATGTGTTACAAGGCGGAGGATGGGCAAGTGGATACGTGAGCGGATGCGTCGCCGCCGGAAAAGCACGGGCAGCAGTGCGGAGCAGGGTCAAACTCCGCCACCCTTGCAGCCCAATTTCATAACCGACCAGTTGCCGCCGCGGGTGCCGGAAGCGGAGGAGAAACCTGTAGTGGAAGCGGAAGCGCCCGCGCCCCCTGCCGAAGCTGCGCCCGCCGCGGTCGAAGGCCAGCGTCCTGCCGCCAAAAGACGCCGCCGCAGAGGCCGCCGCGGCCGCGGTGGCCGCAGCCCTGCAGCCTCTACTGCCGCCACTCCCTTGCGGCCGGCGTACCCGGAACCGGGCGAGGCACCGCCGCCCGCCGTCGCGCTTCCCGCCCAGGCGGCCGAAGCCGAAACGCCTGCGGTTCCGCGCCCCCATCACGCCACCGCTCAACCGCGAAAGCCGAAGGGCGTGGTGGTGCTGGCTATCGGCCTGCCCGGTTCCGGCAAGAGCACCTGGTTCAAGCGCCGCGGCGCGGTGCCCCTCTCCAGCGATGTGATCCGCTCCATGCTGTTTGACGATGTGACCGAGCAGCGCTTCCAGGACCTGGTCTTCTCCACCCTGCGCTCATTGCTGCGCGCCCGACTGGTGGCCCGCATGCCCTTGAATTATGTGGACGCCACCAACCTTTCGCCCCACGACCGCCGGGGTTGGATCAAAATGGCGCACGACTTCGGCTACGAAGTTCAGGCGGTGTTTTTCGATGTGCCCACGGAAGTGTGCATGGAGCGCAACGCGCGCCGCAATCGCGTGGTGCCTGAGGACGCGATGCAGCGCATGGCCGGCAAACTGCGCCCGCCCAAGTTCGAAGAAGGCTTCTCCAAGATTACCGTGGTGCGGGTGAAGCGGGCGGCCGGAGATGAGGGCGCCGAGTCCGCCACGGGCGACGCCGAATTGCAGGATTTGTAAGCCGCCGTCCCTTCCCCTGAATTATTGATTTAGTGGTGGCGCAGGCCTTCAAGGCCGAAGCGTGTGCCCGCATCCACGCTGTCTCCGGCAGACCACGCCCGCTGCCGCCAGAAGTCTCCTAACTGGCCTGACATCAACGTTCTCTCTTTGGCCTCTGCCTTGCCATTTGCTGAGCGGACCCAAGGAGGGGACCAAATATGAAGCCAGCAAACAACGCATTGTCAGTTCGCAACCGCCGAGCGGTGATTCTGCTCGGAACGCTCGCCGCCCTGGTGGCGACCCTCGCCTGCTCCAGCAACCCCGGCAAGCAGGCGGGGAGTTCTCCGGTTTCCCAAAGCCCGAGGTTGAAGCCGGTGGCGCTGTCCACCGTGGTGCCGGTGGCCTCGCAACCAGCCTCTGAATCCGTAAAGCCGAAAAGGGATGCGGTCAAAGGCGGAGCTTTCTGCAGCCGGGATTACGGAGTCTCCTTCCACTACCCCTGGCAGTACGCCTTCCTGAGCGCCCGCGCCGTGGCTAACGGCGAGGCCGCGCTCAAGCCGAAGTCCGACGGCCACGATGGGCAGTTCACCCTGGCGCGGGTGGAGATCCCGCAGGGTTTTTATCCTGACACCGATTTCGAAAGCGGCTACTTCACTCTCAGCCTGAACGAGAACCTGAACGAGCAGGAATGCCAGCAGACGCTCAGCCCGGCCAAGGACGCCAAGCTGGACACCGTTTCCATTCAGGGACAGGACTTCCACTGGATGGAAACTTCCAGCTCCGGGCACGGCCAGACTTCCACTGTCCGCGACTATGTGGCTTTCGAAAACGGAACCTGCTACGAAGTGGAAATGGGAGTGAAAACCGCCAACCAGGATGGCATGGCCAGGGAACTCGATCCTGAAATGGTGATGAACCGGCTGGATTCCATTCTGCAGACGGTGAAGATTGTGCCCGCTACCGAGCAGCCCGCGCCAGCGGTCGTGGAAAACGCGGCCCCGGTGGTTGCGCCTTCAACTTCGCCCAAGTAGTGCCGCGTTTCTCCCCGGCGGCCGGGCCCCTGCTGAGTCCCAACTCAGCGGGGGCACGCGCCTCTTCGCAGCAACTGCCAACTACCGGTTTTCTCCCAGCTCCGACTTGGAACGCAGCAGCTCCAGCACATGCGCCCGGCTCAGGATTCCCGCCATGTGTCCGTCTGACATCACCGGCAGCTGATTGACGTCCTCCCGCCCCATAATCTCCAGGGCATTCATTACCGGGGTGTCCGGGGTCACGGAGTGAATCTTTTCCAGCGGCTTCATGGCCGCCTGCACGCTGGTGACGCTCCAGTCCTCCCGCGGCACCTGGCGCACCTCCGCCGGCGTAATCAGGCCCAAAGGGCGACCATTGTCCGCGACAATAAAGCAGCGCCTACCGGTACGCAGCAGGAAATGGTCCACGAAGTCCTGCAACGAAATGTGCCCTTCCACCGACTGACAGTCTTCCGACATTACCTGGCCCACGTTCACGCCCTGGAGCGCGTGGGTGGCCGTAATCTGCATGTAGCTGGCCCCGGCCGCGTTCATCAGGAACCATCCGATGAAGGCCAGCCACAGCCCGTTGATTCCGGCGCCGGGGCCGCCGGCGAAAAACTGCAAAAT
Organism: Terriglobales bacterium; assembly: GCA_035308585.1. GTDB lineage: Bacteria > Acidobacteriota > Terriglobia > Terriglobales > Acidobacteriaceae > JAICWP01. Next base: position 5,232 of record DATGGJ010000155.1, on the reverse strand, counting down.
TCCATACAAAATGAATCCCATGCCCACCAGTTGCCCGATGCGCGCCGCAATACGCGTGGAGCGGTCGGCGCTCCTGGTGATTCCCCAAATGATTGCCCGCAGCACCCGCCCGCCGTCCAGGGGGAAGCCGGGGATCATGTTGAAGGCGCCCAAAAGAACGTTCACGTAGCCCAGCGATACCAGGATGGCCTGGCCCGGGGTTGCCGGCTTGGAGCCCCAGCTCCATCCCGCAACCATGGCGAGCCCGAAAAGCGCGCACCCGATGAGAAAGCTGGTGACCGGCCCCACGATGCCCATCCAGAATTCGGTGCTCGCCCGGGTCGGCTCCTTTTCGATCTGCGCCATGCCGCCGAGCGCGAACAGCGTGATCTTGTGAATGGGCAACCCGTGCGCCTTGGCCACCAGCGCGTGCGAGAGCTCATGGGCAAACAGGAAGACGAAGAACAACACCCCGGCAATGATGGAAATTCCCCAAACCACCCCGGTGCTCCATTCCGGGTGGATTCCATGGAAGTAGTCGGCGGCCGAGAAGGCAATCAGCACCGCTATGATGAGCCAGCTGTAGTGCAGGCCCAGTTCCACTCCGAACACCCGGGCCAGCTTGATTTGCGCTCGCACGTTTCGCCTCCCCTGCTTCTGCGACGCCTATGTTATTTCTCCACGGGGCCTATGTTGTTTATGATGCCGCTCAGGCCCAATTCGAAGCAACCGTGGAAGCTCCCTATAACCCGAGAGGTGGGAGCAATCGTGGAAGCCCGGGGCTTTAGTGGGGGGAAGAAGCGGCAGATTTTGAATTTCCCCAGGCGGCAGCTCTGCATCTAAACTGAGCGAAATCCCTTCTTCAAGTGGCGAGGTGCTTATGAGGAGAGCTTTGACTGCGGCGGGCGTGGTGGTGTTGCTATGGGGGGCGCTGGCCGGGGCCATAGTTCCGCCCACCCAGGCTTCCAACGCGACCGTGGCCCGCATCACCCAGGGGCCCACCATTGAGTATGCCGATGATCAGTTTGCCGTGGTCACGTGGACCACCGACGTTCCCACCGAATCACGCGTGTACTACGGAACCAGCGAGAAGAACCTGACCCAGGTTTCGGAGAACCGCAACAGCCGCACCTTCCATCGGCTCGACCTGCAGAACCTGCAGCCTTCCACCACGTATTATTTCCGCATTGATAACGGAACGCCTTCCACCCTGGCGAGCAACAGCTTTCAGACCGTGGCCACCGGCGCCAACGCCGAACGCGATCTTCAACCCGCGCGCCTGAACCAGCCGGTAGCCGCGGCTATCACCAATGGCCCCAGCATCCAGTACGCCGACGACACCTCCGCCGTCATTACCTGGTCCACCAGCACTCCTTCGCCCAGCAGGGTGTATTACGGCACCAGCCAGACCGCGCTCTCGCAAACCGCGGAGGAGCCCGGCGCCAATACCTATCACCGGGTACATCTTTCCGGCCTGCAGGGGGGCAGCACTTATTTTTTCCAGGTGGATACGGGGCAGGACACACGCAACCAGGAAGCGCGCTTCCAGACCGTGGCCGCCGGGGCGCAGCCGGTTTTCGACCAGTCGCCGCAGGCGCTCGCCTCCGGCACTCCGCAACTGCAGAGCCGCCCGGCTGCTCCCGCCGGACAAGCGACAGCCACGCAGGCGGCTCCCGCCCACCTGACCATCCCCGCGGGCACGGAAATTGACGCTACCCTGCAGGACGCGCTCTCCAGCAAGACGGCCAAAACCGGCGACACCTTTACCGCCGTCTTAGCCCAGCCGGTGCGCGCCGCCAGCGGCGCGGTTGCCATTCCCGCCGGCACCGTCATCAACGGGGAAGTCACCGAATCCGAGCAGGGCAAAACTCTGCCCATGGTGCGCGGCAAGGGACGCCTGGCGTTCCGTTTCAAGGACATGACCCTGCCCAGCCACCGCTCTTTTCCGCTGGAAGCCACTCTCCTCTCGGTGCATGACAAAAAAGCCGGCAGCGAGGGCGAAGTCACCTCCAGCACCGGCGGCAAGACCGTCGCGAAGGACGTGGGCATTGGCGCCGGACTGGGGACCGTGGCGGGTTTGATTTTTGGCAGCGCTTTGAAGGGATTGGCGATCGGGGCCATCGCCGGCGGCGGCTATGTGCTGGCTACGCAGGGCAAGGACGTGGAAATTCCGGCCCAGTCGGGCATGAAGTTGCGCCTGGACCAGGCCCTGAACATTCCGGCGGGCGCGGTTGCCGCCGCTCCGGCGCCTTCGCAATGAGCGCACAAGGCTTTCACCACAGAGAACACGAAGGACACAGAGGAAGATTTCGGGAAGTGCAGGATCGGTTTGGGCGGAATGGAAGGCCAAGGGTGTCAAGAGGAGCGGGCAGTGAAATCTGGCGCAAGTTGCTCGCGGCACAGGACAAAAGCGAGCGGGCGGAAGTCACGGAATAGGGCGTGAATTTGGTATCCTGAAAATAGAGAGCAGAAGCCGGGGGATACGCCGAGAGGGCGTGTCCCCTTTTTGTTTTGGCCGGCAGGCGGGCGGGGGCCCCCGCGTGGGAAGCCGGCGAGGAAGATTTTGGACCCGGGGATTGGCAGGGGAGCGAGAAGCGTATGGCGAAGATACGCCGCCGGACAGGGCGGCTTTTTTGCTGGCTGCTGGTGATGGCGGCCATGAGCGCGCGCGGCAGCACGCCGGCGATGACGACGATCAACGACGTGCTGTACCGGGCGGACGGGAGACCGGCACGGGGAACGCTGCTGATTTCCTGGCCGGCATTCACCACGGCGGACAACAAGCCGGTGGCGGCGGGAACCCTGGACGCCGCCCTGGGAACAAACGGAGAGGTGCAGATTGAGCTGGCGCCGAACGCGGGAGGGAATCCGGCAGGAACGTACTACAAAGTCGTGCTGAAACTGGATGACGGCACGACGAACACGGAGTACTGGGTGGTGCCGGCGAGTTCGCCGGCAACGATAGCGGCGATCCGCAGCCGGCTGGCGCCGAGTTCGATGGCGGTGCAGATGGTGACGCGGGAGTACGTGGACAGCGTAGCGGCGGGGAAAGCGAACGACGCGGCGGTGGTGCATCGGGAGGGGACGGAGGTCATCAACGGATTCAAGCAATTCACGGTAGCGCCGAGCGTGCCGACTCCGGTAGGAAACGGGGATGTGGTGAACAAGGCCTATGTGGACGCGGCGGTGGTGAATGTGGGAGAGGGTTCGTACGTAAGGAAAAACGGGGATGCCATGACGGGGCCGCTGACCCTGGCCGCCGATCCTACAGCGCCGCTGCAGGCGAGCACGCGGCACTACGTGGATGTGACCGCAGCGGGGCTGGTGCCGAACACGGCACTGAGCGCGACACCTTCGGCGGGGCTGGTACCGCAAGCGGGGAGCAGCCCGGTGCTGGACCTGGGATGGCTGGGAAGCTCCGCGGGAAGCGGCGACAAGCTGCTGGGCAAGACCGGGGGCAGCAGCGGGCCGGCTTCATGGTGGTCGCTGCCGACCACGGGCACAAACGGATGTTCGGGAAGCGGCGACAAGCTGCTGTACAACTCCAGCAGTCATGCGCTGACATGCGGGGCCGACCAGACGGGAGGAGGAGGAGGGGTGAGCTGGCCACTGCTGCCGCCCAACGACAATCTTTCCGACATTGGCGACGGCACGCACCGGCTGCGCACGCTATTCGCGGGAACTTCAGTGAGCACGCCGAAGATTACGGGGATCAGCGACAGCACGGTGGTGAGCAATCTGAATTCCGACCTGGTGGACGGCAAGCACGCGAGTGATTTCCTGAGCTCGGTGCCGGCGTTGACGGCAAGCACGCTGGGCGGGGTGAAGGGCACAGGCAGCGCCCTGCTGTGCGGCGGAAGCGACAAGATGACCGGGTTCGCGGCCGACGGGAGCATGCAATGCGGCCCGGACCAAAGCACGACGGCGAGCTGGCCGCTATTGCCGCCGAATGACAACCTGTCCGACATCGGCGACGGCGCGCACGAGATCCGTAACGTTTACGTGGGAACGTCGGTGGCGGTGGCGGGGGGCACGGCGGGCACGCTGACCATCAAAGCCAGCCCCAGCACGCTGGATATTGGAGTGCCGGGGAAGGCGCTGCGGCTGGGCACGTTTACGGCGGGAACGAGCGGGGCACCGGCGGACGCGAATTTTCAAATATTCAGCAATACGGCCTCGTCGTTCAAGGGCAGCCTGTATTTTGACGCGGGCAACGATGCGGCGTCGTCGGTGAACTTCCGCATCGGGCAGGGGGGAACGGTAACGAGCCGGCTCTCGATTGCGAACAACGGGGCGGCAATATTCTCCAACGGCGATGTGACCATCTCCGGGGCCTACAAGCTGAACACGCCGAAGATAGCGGGGGTGACGGACACGGGAGTGGTGAGCAATCTGAACAGCGACCTGGTGGACGGGAAACATGCCAGCGCGTTTGCGCAGGCAGGGTTCAGCAGCGTGGCGTACTCGGCGACGCCGAGCTTCGATGCGGGAACGGCGAGCACGTTCAAGATGACACTGACCGGAGATGTGACGAGTTCGACGCTGGCCAATGCGGCCGCCGGGCAGATGATGAGCTTTGTGCTGTGCCAGGACGCGGTGGGAAACCATAACTTCGCGTGGCCCAGCAATGTGAAGGGTGGGATGACGGTGGGGCTGCAGCCAAGCAAGTGCTCGGCACAGGCGTTTGTGTACGACGGGACGCAGGCGTGGGCGGTGGGGATGGTGAATCAGTAGAGCGGGAGTTGGTAGGTGGTAGGTGGTAGGTGGTAGTTGGTAGTTGGAAATTGGTAGCGGGCGGTGCAAGGCAGAGAGGCGAGCTTCGCTCGCCCGCACAGGCGAGGGCGCCTGTGCCCACACGGAACCTGTGCTGGCGTGCTTAAGCCGGCTGGGCGCTCGAGTTCGCTCCCCCGGTGCCCGCGACGCCGGCTTTTTCCTGATTGAGTTCACGAGCCGCCTTGCGTCCCAACGCGGTCAGCATGGAGCGCGTGACGCGGGTTTCGCTTTCCCGACCCAAATGGCGCTCGCGGCCCTCGCCCTCGGCCTGCGGCAATACCCGGTTCACCAATCCGAGAAGGTCAGCGGTGGCGCCCGGGGCCAGGCCATGAATGAGCGCCAGAGCTTTGGCTTGGGGAGTCAGGATGAGCTCCGCCTGGCCGCGACGAATGGCGGCCACAATGCGGCGCGAGGCCCGGCGCGCGCTCATCGCCGAAACCGGCAGCGTAGCTCCCAGGCTGAACCAGGTGAACTCGTCTT
>DATGGJ010000154.1:0-14421 GCA_035308585.1 Terriglobales bacterium | reverse complement strand
CGAATGGGTGGCGGATTTACTGGGACTGGCGGCGCGGCAGCAGGCCCACGAACGCCAGCGCGTGCAACTGGAGACGCGGGAGCGGCAGCGCCACGCTCAGGAATTGACCAGCCTGCGGCGAAAATTTGGTGTTGAGGAATCACCTGGCGCGCCTGGGCAGGCCGCAGCGCCCCTTAAGGGGCCCCAGGGATGGCAGCGGCTGCGCTTCTGGAAGAAACGCACCAGCTGAGTGTTTCACCCCTGTCTCCGGCTTCCCTGACCCTTTTCCGGCGCAGTGCCCCGGACCTTCCTCCAGAGCCTACCAGCAACCCCTTGCAATGGTGAGCACCACCGGGGTACCTCCGCAAACGCCGGCACAACCGCAGCAGCACCCCGAGCCGGCACTGTTTTTATCCTCCCGATGCTCACTGTTGTCCTTGTCATGCAAACCTTTGCACCTGAAGGATGTTGTACTTCGCTGCAGCCTTGGTCTGGGCGCTTGAATTTCCTGGCCTGCGGATGACCTTGGAGTGGAGGGCGAAATGCATCTTCGAGGCAAAGCAGGTCCGCAGTCCGGGCTCCTGCAGTCTACCTATGATGAAAGCTTCCGAACCCCGGCATTCCCCGTCAGCGCAAATTCTGTGGGCGATCTTTATTGTGCTGATCGCTCTATGGATAATCGCATTTGTCGCCCACCTGGGCGGCGGTTTGATCACTTATCTGCTGGTTGTCTCTATGGCGGTTCTGCTCATTCACTCGGCTGCCACCCGGCCCAAAACTGCTCCCGCCCGTGAACAGCAAATGAAAGGCCGGTCCTCCGGATAACCATGTTGCTCTCTGTGGGTTAGAGTGGCAGGTGCAGCCGCGCCTCGCAGCCTTTGCCGGCAGCGCGATTCATGAGTTGCACAGTACCACCGTGGGCCTCAGCTATTTGGCGGCTGAGGGCCAGCCCAATTCCCGAGCCTCCCGGCTTGGTTGTGAAGAAGGGCACAAACAGATTGCCGGGATTGGCGATGCCCAAGCCCTCGTCACGCACAAAAACATCCAGAGAAGCGCCGTTTCGGCTCCAGCTCACGCTTACCTTGCCCTGCGTTTCCAGAGAGGCATCGGCGGCATTGCGGATCAGATTGATGAGCACCTGCTGCAGCTGGTCGGGGTCCGCCTGCAGCTTGACTTCAGGCCCGGGCACCAGCTCGACCGGCAGGCGCGTCTCCACGCTGGCAGCGCCGCGCACCAGCCCTCCCAGGTCCACTTCCCGCAGTTGTGGCCGGGGCAGGCGCGCCAGGCGGGAGTAGTCGCGCATGAACTTGCTGAGCGCGTCAGAGCGCTCGCTGATAATCTTCAGCCCGCGGCGCAGGTCATCTTCCCAGTCGGTCGAACGCGGCTCGCGCTTGAGCAGCGTTTCCAGACTCTGCGCGATGGAGGAAATGGGGGCAAGCGAATTGTTCATTTCGTGTCCCAGCACGCGGACCAGACGCTGCCAGGCTTGCCGCTCCTCCTCGCGCAAGGCCTGGCTCAGGTCAGAAATAACCAGCAATTGGTGGGGCGCCCCGCCCTGCCGAAAAACGGTGCGGCGCACGCCCCAGCGTCCGGCGCGCGCCGGAAAGCTCTTGTCCAGGGTGCGCGCCGCCTCGCCTTCCAGGCAGTCGGCCAGGCCCAAGTCACCGGCGGTCTTGCCCAGCAGACGCTCCACGTTCTGGCTAAGCAGCCGCTCCCCGGCGCGATTCACCAGGCGCAGGCGGGCTTCCGGGTCAAAAGTAAACACCGCGACGTCAATCTCGGCCATGACCGTGCCCAGCAAAGCGCTCGCTTCCATCGCTCCCAGGCGCTGTTCGCGCAGCATCTCCGAAAGCGCGTTCACCTCCCGCATCAGCTCGCCCAGCGCGTCTTCCGGATTGCCCACGCGGGCGCGCATGGAGAAGTCGCCCTCGCGCAACGCGGCCTGCATGTTGGCCAGGGTCTGCAGGGGACGCATGACAATGCCGCGCACGCTAAAGGAGAAGGCCAGCCAGCAGGTGACAATGACCACGGTGAGGGTCCACTGTGTGCTGCCGGAATAGGGGCCGGTCCACAGCAGCACCATGGCGGGTATGACGCCGGCCAGCCCTGAGGCCAGGGCAAACAGCAGCACCCGGTTTTCATGCGCCATGCGGGGCCGTCGCCGCGGACGCGGCCGGGCGGCACTGGTGCGGGAAGACTGGGTAACGGCCGGTTTGGCCAGATCAGATTCCATACTTCTGCAGCCGGCGGTAGAGCGCGCTGCGGCTCAGGCCCAGCGCTTCCGCCGCCTGGCTGATATTACCGCCATAGCGGGCCAGCGCCTTGCGCACCAGCAGCGACTCTACCTCTTCCAGGCTCATATCTTCCATCTTTTGCCCGCCATCGCGCGCCCCGCGCAGCCCCAGGTCGCTCACCCGCACCTGTTCGCCTTCGGCCAGCAGCACCGCCCGCTCCACCGAGTGGTCCAGTTCGCGGACATTGCCCGGCCAGGCGTATTCCAGCATGGCGCGCAGGGCGGCGGCGTCAAAGCCGCCCAAGCGCTTGCCGTAGCGTTCCGAATAGCGCTTCAGAAAGTTCATGGCCAGCACGGAAATATCCTGCCGACGCTCCCGCAGGGGGGGAAGGTGCACCTCCACCGTATTTAAGCGAAACAGCAGGTCCTGGCGAAAGCGCCCGGCGGTGACCTCCTGGTTGAGGTCGGCGTTGGTGGCGGAGATCACGCGCGCGTTCACCCGGCGCGTTTTGGAGGAGCCCACCGGCTCCATCTCGCCCAGTTCCAGCACACGCAGCAGCTTGGCCTGCTGCGCGGAGGGCACGTTGGCAATCTCGTCCAGGAAAATGGTGCCGCCATCGGCCAACTCGAAGCGGCCAACCCGGTCCGAGCGGGCATCGGTAAATGCGCCTTTAACATGGCCGAAGAGCTCGCTCTCGAACACCCCCTCCGGCAAACCGCCGGTGTTTACCGCCACAAACGGCCGATGGGCGCGTTGGGATAGAGCATGCAGGGTGCGCGCCACCACCTCCTTGCCGCTGCCATGCTCGCCGGTAATGAGCACATTGGCGTCCGAGGGCGCCACCCGGGTAATGAGCTGCAGGATGGGCTTCATGGCATCCGACTCGGCGATGAAGACGGGCCGTCCCTCCGCCCGCAGCAGGCGGTTTTCCGCCTCCAGCCGCTGTCCCATGCGCAGCGCCCGGCCCAGTTCCACCTGCGTGCGCAACACCGAAAGCAGACGCGCGTTCTCCCAGGGCTTCTGGATGAAGTCGCGGGCGCCGCGGCGCATGGCCTCCACCGCCAGGTCCACACTTCCCCAGGCGGTCATCACGATGACCGGGAAAGTACTGTCCGCGGCTTGAATCTGGGAGAGCAGGTCCAGTCCCTCCTGGCCGGAAGTGGTGTCGCGAGTGTAGTTCAGGTCAATCAAGGCGGCATCGAATTCCTGCTTCTGCAGCGCCTCCAGCACGCCCGCGGGGGAGGACACCGCGCCCACCTGATAGCCCTCGGGCTTCAGCAGCAGGCGCAAGGCTTCCATGACGTCGCGCTGGTCGTCGGCGACCAGTATGCGCGGCGCGGGCAGGCTGGCAGAGGTCATTTTGGCGGCCTTACCCGAGGATTGTATACGTTCCGTGATTGCCTCCTTCACAACGAAGGTCCGGGCAGGTCATTGGCCGGGGCCGTTTTCTGGTCGCTTAGATCCGTGCGCGGCATCACGCCGGGAATTTCCGGCGCTTTCTGCACGCGCCCGTTCTCGGCATCGGCGATTTGGATTCCATTGTGGGTCAGGGTCAGGCCGGTCACACGGTCCAACTCCACCCGCGATTTCTCGTAGGCCGCCATGGCCGCCACCCGCGCCGATTCCGCCTGCGCCAGGTCGCGCTGCGTCTGCAGCACCTGGTAGCTGGTGGAAGCGCCCAGGGCGTACTTTTTCTGCTCGATTTCGAAGGTGTGCTGCGCCAAGTCACGGGCCGTGGTGGCCGCCTCCACCCGCGCCCGGTTCTGCTGCAGGGCAAACTGGGCGTTGCGCACCTCAATGCCGATTTCGTTCTGCAGCTGCTGCAGGCGCATTTGCGCCTGGCGATATTCCAGCTCGGAGCGGATCTGGTCCGCCTTGGCCACCCGGTTGCGGAAAGGAATATTGATCTGGAATCCCACCGCGTAATCGGGAAAGTCGTTGCGGAACAGCTTGGCGAAAGCATTGCCATAGCCCGTTCGAAGCACGGTTCCAGGCGGCAGACACTCGATCGCGTTGGGATTGGGGACCACGCCGGGAGCGCAGGTGAAGGCCGGATTCTGTTCGCCGGCGAGGGCCGAGGCGCCATACCACGCCACCAGGTCAACCGTGGGCAAAAGCGCGTTCTTGGCGCTTTTGCGACTGATTTCGCGGTTGGTCAAATCAATGCGCGCCTGCGCCAGTTCGGGACGGTGGGAGAAGGCGTCGTTCAGCAGGTCCTGAACCGGGCGCACCGGCTCCTTTTCCGGCACGTACATGGTGTCGGTGGGCACAACCGGCGCGGCGGCAATAAAAGGATCGCTCAAGTTGCGGGTAACAGCGTTCTTCATCAGCAACTGCTGCAGCTGCAGGCCGGTCTGGGCGATGATGAGGTCCTGCTTGCGGCTGGCGACTTCGTTCTCCGCCTGGGTTACTTCAATGGCCGGCAGGGCGCCGATCCGCACCTGTTCGCGGTTGTCGGAAAGCGTTTTCTCCGCCAGGTTGAGGGAGCGCTCCTTCACGCGCTCGTCCTCGTAGGAACTTACCAGGTCCCAGTATATGTTCTGAATCTGAGACACAGTGGCGATCACCTGGTTGCGAAAAGCTACGTCGGAAATCTCGCGGTTGTTTTTGGCGATACGAATGAAGCGCAGGTTCGGCCCCGGACCGAAGCCGGAAAGCAGGTGCTGCTTCAGCTCCGCCCGAAACTGGGAGAACACCTGCGGCACCAGCAGGTCGAACTGGCTGTTATCGGTACCGCGCAGGTTGTTGAAGTCCACGATCAGCCTGGTGCCGCTGGGGAAGGCCTGGGTGTACTCAAAGTTGGCGTTGGCGGTGTTCTGCTGGTAAACGCCGACCTGGCCGATGGTGACCGCGTTATTGATGGGCTGCGCCAGATGCTCGATGTCCATTTTGGCGGTCAGTTGGGGATCGTAGGACTCCAATTGGGTGCCCACGCCCAACGTGGACTCCACCAGCCCCGAAGCTCCGCCGCCGGCTCCCCCCGCGCCTCCGGTAGTACCGCCGGCGCCCTGGCCCTGGGCTCCGGTGCCGAAGCCGCCCACACCGCCGCCCGGCGTTCCCTCCACCAGGCCGGTGGCCACGCCGCGGATTTCCGAGCCCGCCTGGGCCCGCAGAACGTCGGTGTCTGCAATGGAGAGGTTGTAGCGGGCGATGGCGATGTCCAGGTTGTTTTCCAGCGCCAGCGCGACCGCGTCGCTAAGCGACAGCATGAGCTTGCCGTCCCTCATCAGCGTCTCCAGCCGAGGCGTGTTGGTCAGCTTAGGTTGCGGCACCTGCACCGCGGAGTAGGGGTTGATTAAATTGGGAAACTGCGATCCGGCATTGGGGAACCGGAACACCTGAGCCGAAGATGGAGCCACCGCCAACCCTAGCAGGAGCAGCCCGCACAGCGCACCGAATGCTTTAGTCAGTTTTGTCATATTCACCACACCATAAAAGTAGCGCCGGCGTCTCGCCGGCTGTGACCAGGGCGGTCAAGCCCCTGCCGACCAACTCGTGAAATACTCATCTCAGTCCAGCCCTTGTCCCTGCCGGCAGCTGGCGGCCGCTCATTGGGCAGAGGAGAAAGGGGCACCCCCTACTCGTAACGCAGCGCCGCCATGGGATCCACCCGGCTGGCGCGCCGCGCCGGCACGTAACTGGCAAGCGCCGCAATTACCGCGATCAGCACCACAGCGCTGGCGAATGTGAATGGGTCGTACGCCTTCACGCCAAACAGCAGAGTGGACATCAAGCGGGCGAGAATCAGCGCTTCCGCCAGCCCCAGGCCCAGCCCGGCCGCCGCCGCCGTCATTCCTTCAAAAAGAACCATCTTCAAAACGCTGCGCCCCTGCGCTCCCAGAGCCATGCGCACTCCGATCTCCTGGGTACGCCGGCTCACCATGTAGGCCAGCACACCGTAAAGGCCGATGGCCGAGAGCGCCAAGGCCAATGCGGCAAACACGACCAGCAGGTACATGGTGAAGCGCTGTTGCGCAACGCTCTCCCGCAGCACCTCGTTCAACGGCTGCACTTGATAAAGGGGAAGGTCCTTGTCGAGGGTGAACACAGCCCGCGCCACCGCCGGAGCCAGCGCCATGGGATCACCGCTGCCGCGGACGACCAGGCTCATGTCGCTGTAAGCGCGCCTGGGCAGGTACATTTCCGGGCGTTCGGCGGCATCCAGCGATAACTGGTGGGTATTGGGCACTTCGCCAATCACCTGCTCCCGGGTGGAGCTTCCCTGATGGTCCAGGTAGAGCACCTTGCCCACCGGGTTTTGGTGCGGCCACAGTTGCTGCGCCAGCGCCTGATTCACGATGACCATCCCCGCGCTCTGCTCGGCTTCCTGGCGGGTGAAGCCCCGTCCGCGCAGGAGCGGCGAACTCATGGCCTGGAAATAATCTTCGGAGACGTACTGGAAGTCTGCTGTGCGGTTCGAGGTCTTGGCGTTCTCTCCTTCCAGATGAATTCCGGAGAGGCTGATGTTCTGCATAGGCAAGCCGCTGGACAGGGCGGCGGAGCGCACGCCGGGAATCGCCGGCAGGGAGTGCAGCAGTTGCGCGCAGAAGGCACGCTGCTGCTCCAGGCTGGAATAGCGCAGCGCCGGCAATGACAATTGCGCCGTGAGCACATGCTGCGGTTGAAAGCCCGGATCCTGCGCCAGCAAAGCCCGCAGGGTACGCACCATCAGCCCGGCTCCCGCCAGCGGGATCACCGCCAGCGAGATTTCCGCCACCACCAGCAGGGTGCGCAGCCGGCGCGAAATTCCGGCACTTCCCGCCCGGGAACCTTTGGAAATCGTGTGTTGAATATCCTGGCGGCCCACGTGCAGCGCGGGGGCCAAGCCAAACAGCATCCCGGCCAGCAGCATCACGCCCAGGGTAAAGGCCAGAACAAAGGGATCGATACTGAGCTGGTGCAGCCCCAGGATGTCGGCCGGCGCCAGCGCCCGCACCCCGCGAATACCCCACCAGGCCAGCAGCAGGCCGGCGGCCCCCCCCAGAACGCTGAACAGCAGGCTTTCGCTCATCGCCTGGCGAACCAGGCGTCCGCGGTTCGCGCCCAGGGCCACCCGGATGGCAATTTCCTTTTCCCTGCCCGCGGCCCGCGTCAGCAGCAGATTGGCAACATTCACGCAGGCGATGAGCAGCACGAAGGCAACCACAAATTGCAGAATCAGCAAGCTGCGGCGCAGCGTGCCGGCCACGTTTTCCGTGTACAAGGTGAACACGTTGGTGCCGTAGTCCCGATATTCGTCCGGCTTCTCCCGCCGCAAACGGGCCTCGATCACCAGCAGTTCGCTGCGCGCCTGGGCCAGCGATACACCCGGCCGCAGGCGTCCCAGCACCACGTTTTCACTGTTCTGCAGAATTTCCTTCGGCTGGCCGGAACTGGTATTCATCGGGATCCAGACGTCCGGCTTGTCCTGCGAAAGACCCTCCCACATGGCGGGCAAATGGAAGCTGGCGGGCAGTACGCCGATGATGCGGTAATGGAGTTCATTCAGAGTCAGGTCGCGGCCCAATACCTGCGATCCTTCGCCGAACATCTTCTGGTAGAGCGCGTGACTGATGATAACCACGCGGTCCTGCCCGGGTTCGCCTTCCTGCGGCGCGAAAGTGCGGCCCAGCTCGGCGCTCACTCCCAGGAGCGAAAAAAAATTGCTGGAGGCGGTGGCCGAGTCCACCCGTTCCGGTTTCGCTATGCCGGTGAGGTTAACCGCCGAGGTCGAAGAGGAGCCCTGACTCACTCCCGTGTGATATGCCGCGATGTCCTGAAACGAATGTGCGTCCTGTTTCCAGCGCAAGTAACTCTCCAGCCGCACCGGAAGGCGCTGGCCGATGAACCCTTCCACCTGCGGGTTGGTCTCCCAGAGCGCCACCAGCCGGCTGGAGTCGTAAAAGGGCAGAGCGCGCAGCAGCACTGCGTTCACGGCGCTGAACATGGCGGTGTTGGCGCCAATACCCAGGGCCAGAGTGAGAATGGCCACTGCGGTGAAGCCTGGACTCTTGCGCAGCAGGCGCAGGCCGTAGCGAAGATCGTGCAGCACAGTTTCCATACTCACCTCAAATCGCCCACCCCTTGCGGGCGCCCACCTTTGCGGTTGGTGCAAAGTTGGGATTCCTCACTCGTATCTCAGCGCCTCCATTGGGTCCACCCGGGTCGCGCGCCGCGCGGGAATAAAACTGGCCAGCAATGCGGCCGCGACCAGCACCGCCGCCACCGCGGCAAAGGTCAGAGGATCGAGCGGGCTCACGCCAAAGAGCATTCCTGCCAGCAGGCGAGTGGCGGCAAAGCTGGCGACCAACCCAACCGCCACCCCCGCCAGGGCGACGCGAACGCCCTGGCCCACTACCAGACGCAGCAGGTCGCGCGCGTTCGCTCCCAGCGCCATGCGCAGTCCCATCTCGGGCATGCGCTGACTCACCGAATAGGAGAGCACGCCGTAGAGCCCGATGGCCGCCATGAGCAGGGCCAGCCCAGCAAACGCTCCCAGCAGGCTCATGCTGAAGCGGCGCTGCGCCACCGAGCCAGCCAACACATCGCTCATGGTGGTTACGCCAAACACCGGCAGGTCCTTATCCACCGACCAGATTTCGCGGCGGGCGGCGCTCGCCAGGCCGGCAGGATCGCCATCGGTACGCACAACGAACACCGCGTGCCGGCTGATGCCGCTCGTCACCTGGAAATTCGACATGTAGATCATGGGAGCCACTTCGGCATCGAGCGCGGAAAACTTCACGTCGCCAGCGACGCCCACAATCGTGAACGGGGTGCGATACCCCCACACCAGGCGCTTGCCGACGGGGTCCTGGTTGGGGAAGTAGGTACGCGCCAGAGTCTGGTTGATCACCGCCACCAGGGGCGTGGAGGAAGTGTCCTGCTCCCGGAACGAGCGTCCGCGCAGAATGGGAATATCCATGGCACGAAAATAACCTTCACTAACCAGCGCGTTATCGGCGTTGTGAAACTCGTTCGGCGGATGGCCTTCGATTCGGAAACCTATTCCCCTGGGGTCGGCGAGGGGAAGATTGGTGACGAACCCGGCCGACTGCACGCCTGGCAGGTGGCGCAGTCGGGCGATGATTTCGCGTTCTGCGAGCCCACACTGCTCCGCTTTCGGATAGCGGGTGTCATCGAACTGGGTGCGGGCAATCAGAACGCCGCTGGGATTGAAGCCTGGGGGCACGCGCAGCACGCGGATAAAACTATTGAGCAGCAATCCGGCGCCCACCAGCAGCAGCAGGGAGCACGCTGTCTCCAGCACCACCAGCGCCTCGCGCAAACGAAGCCGTTCCCGGCTGGTCCCCGCCCGCGAGCCGGCTTCTTTCAGTGCCGATTGCAGTTCGCTTCGCGAAGCCCGCCACGCGGGAGCCACGCCGAACAGAATTCCCGTGAGTAGCGACACTGCGACCGCAAACGCCAGCACGAGCGGATCAATGGTCACATCCTGCAGCCGAGGGACCTGCTCCGGGCCGAATGTCACCAGCAGCCGCACCGCCCAAAAAGCCGCGAAAAGACCCAGCGCTCCTCCGGCCGCAGCCAGCAGCACGCTTTCCGTCAGGAACTGCCGCAACAGCCGCGCCTGGGAGGCGCCCAGGGCCGCCCGCACCGCTATTTCCCGGCTGCGAGCGGTGGCCCGCGCCAACAGCAGGTTGGCCAGATTGGCGCAGGCGATAAGCAGCACGAACCCCACCGCTGCCAGCAGCACCAGCAGCATGGGCCGCACCTTGCCCACGATGTCAGCGGCCAGCGGACTCGCCGTCGGCTTCACGTAGACGCTGCCGTTGTAAAACTGCGGGTACTGCTTCTCGAACTCGGCAGCAACACGCGCCACGTCTTCCTGCGCCTGGGGCAGCGAAACGCCGGGCTTCAGGCGCGCTATGGCAAACGTCCCAAACTCCCGCACCCGGTCGGCAATCTCATCCTGGGTAAACGCTACCGGCACCCACAACTCGGCCCGGTCGGAGTACGGCAGCGACGAGAAGGGGAACTGAAATGATGCCGGCATGACCCCGATCACCGTATAGGGCTGCCCGTCCAGATCAATGGCCCCGCCCACGATTTTGCGGTCGGCGGCGTAACGGCGCTTCCACAGCGCGTAGCTGAGAATCGCAACCTTGGCCGCGCCCGGCCGGTCTTCCGCCGTGGTGTAGGTCCGGCCCAGCATGGGCTGTACTCCCACTACGGAAAACAAATTGGCGCTGGCGCGGGTGATGGGAATTCGCTCCGGCTGCCCGGAACCGGTCAGATTTGCAGTATCGTTCTTATAGGCCGCAATGCCGCTGAACACCCGGTTGCGATCCCGGTAATCGAGGTACTCTGCGGTGGCCGTGCCTACCTGCTGAAACCCGATTCCCGGCAAGCTCTCCCAGATCATCACCAGGCGGCTGGGATCGCGGTAGGGCAGCGGCCGCAGCAGCACCGTGTTGACCACGCTGAAGATGGCCACGTTGGCTCCGATGCCGATGGTCAGAACCAGCAGCGCCACCGCGGTAAAGCCCGGGTTCTTGCGCAGCATGCGCAATCCATAGCGAACGTCCTGCAGCAAGGTCTCCATTTTCTGCCTCGATCTTGCGGGCACCGGCGAACGAGCGAGTGCCGCCGGGCGCAGCCCGGCTTACTCGTACCTCAGCGCCACCATCGGATCCACCTTGGTTGCGCGTCGCGCCGGAAGATAACTAGCCACCAGCGCCACACACAGCAAACCGACCGACGCTCCGATGAAAGAGACCGCGTCGGTGGAGGCAACCCCGAACAAAAAACTCGAAAGCAGGCGTCCCAACGCCAAGGCCCCCACAATCCCGACTACTGTCCCCACGCCCACCAGCGCCGTTCCTTCACGAATCACCCTGGCCAGCATCTCCGGCCGGGAAGCTCCCAGCGCCATGCGAATGCCTATTTCCTGCGTACGCAGGCTCACTTGATAGCTGAGCAAGGCGTAGAGCCCCACAGCACTCAGCAGCAGCGCCAGCCCGGCAAATGCGCTCATCAGCAGCGCCAGCACGCGGGCGAACGCCACCGAGTCGCTCACCAGTTGCGACATGGGGGCTACGCTCGCTACCGGCTGCTCGGGGTCCACATCGCGAACCATGCGCGCCAGTGGTAACGACAAATCCACTGGACCGCTGGTGCGGATCACCATGGCGGACAGCAAGCCAAAGCTCTGGTAGAGCAGGGCCCCGATGCCATCCGGCACCTGCGACTGGGGCACGAAGGCCATAGGTGGCGTCGCTTGGTCGAGCGAGTATTCCTTCATGTCACCGAAGATGCCCACCACCTGTCGCGGCAGGTCCGTCAAGCCTTCTTTTTCCATGCTCTTGCCGATCCACACCTGCGCTCCCAACGCCTCCGCGCCCGGCCAGCACAGCCGGGCCATGGTGCGGTTGATGATCATCACCGGCGCTGTGCCGGCAGCGTCAGTCTCCGTAAACCCGCGCCCGCGCAGCAGCGGTACATGCATGGTGGAGAAATAGGACGGGCTCACCGCGCGGTATTCCAGAGGGCTATCGGCACAATTCTTGCCCGGCAGCTCGGGCATGGGCAGGTTGAGTCCGGATTCCAGCGGCGCCGAGGAAACACTGGCTGCATCCACGACTCCCGGCAATCCGCGCAGGCGGTCCAGCACTTTTTGCTGGAACCGTGTAACGGCAGCCGTGTTGTCGTATTTGCGTGAGGCGAGAGAAAGTTGGGCAACCTGCAAATTGTGCGGATCAAAACCAATATCCACGGCCTTCATGAGCAGGAAGCTGCGCAGCAGCAGTGAGCAGCCCACCAGGAGCACCACAGAGAGAGCGACTTCGCCGATCAGCAGCAGGTTGCGGCTGGCCCTCTGAGCGTGCGTCGCTCCCACGCTGTGCCCACCCTGCTTCAGCACCATATTGGGCTGCGCGTGCAAACAGCGTATGGCCGGAACAACACCAGCCAGCACCCCCGCCAGACCAGACACCAGCAGGGTGAACAAAAGGACGGGTGAGTTGATTCCGATCTGCGCCAGATCAATCACCGGCAGGCGCATTGCCAGACTCAGCGACTTGGCAGCCGGAAAAATTAACTTCAGACCCGCCATCAGGTACCAGGCCAGCAGCAATCCCAGGCTCCCACCCAGGAGGCTGAGGAGCACACTCTCGGTAAGCACCTGGCGGACGATCCGGCGGCGGCGTGCGCCCAGAGCGACGCGAATCGCAAGCTCTCGTCGCCGCGCGGTTGTGCGCGCCAGCATCAGGCCGGCTACATTGGCGAGCGCTATCAGCAACACCAGCGCCACCGCACCCAGCAGCAGAAGCAGCGGCTGTTGCATATTTCCGGAGAGCCACTGCCGGTAGGGCACAAAGCCGAACCCGTTCGTGCTGCGCACCCACCACTCGCCGCCGTGCTCGCGAGACAGTACCGACCACAGCCGAGTGCCCTCTTGCTGGGTCTGGGCCAGAGTGACTCCGGGTTGCAGACGCGCGATGACGGTGTAGTTCAGGCCGTCGTCGCTGAAATGGTTTTCTAAGCGGTCGGGAATCCAGACATCCGCCTGCTGGGCGTAGCGGAAATTTCGCGGCAGCACTCCGACCACTGTGTACGCTTCACCATTGCATGCAATTCTCCGCCCCAGAATGTCGCTACCACCGCCCAGGCGGCCCTGCCACAATCCATAACTGAGAACGACGCTATGAGCGCTGCCCGCTGCCTCCCCTTCCAGAAACTCGCGCCCCAACGCCGGCGCCACCCCCAGGGTGCGGAAAAAGTTTGCTGAGATTTTTTTCTCCGGCACATATTCCGGCGTGTTGCCGCCTACCAGGTTGCAACCGCTGGAGGGAAATTCCATCGCCACCGACTGAAAAACCCGGCTGTCTTCCGCCACTGCCTGCGCGGGTAAGGGCGTCAAATCGTCTGCGATCCCGCCCCCTTTCCAACGCAGCACCACCCTTACCAGGCGCTCGGGCTGGGCGTAGGGGAGCCGGGTGAACATCACGCCGTAAACCACGCTGAAGATAGCGGTATTGGCACCAATACCCAGTGCCAGGGTGACCGCTGCAAGAACCGTGAAGCCTGGGCTCTTGCGCAGCATGCGCAACCCATAGCGAACGTCCTGCAGCAAGGTTTCCATTCTTCGCCTCAAGTGCGGTGGGGATGAATTTCTCCTCCTGCTTCGCGGGCGAGGGCGCCCGCGCCACACCGCGCTATCTCGTTCCCCCGGAAGCGGCCGGCGCTGTCTGCCCCTCGCCCTTCGGCGCCTTGGGGTCGTTCACCACCCAGCCGTCGAACAACTGAATGGTGCGATGGCCATACGAGGCGTTCACCTCTGAATGTGTGACTTGAACAATGGTGGTGCCCTGGTCGTTCAGTTTCTTGAACAGCTCCATGATTTCCTTGGCCTGGCTGGAATGCAGGTTCCCGGTGGGTTCGTCTGCCAGGATCAGCTTGGGGTTCCCCACCACCGCCCGCGCCACACCCACCAACTGCTGCTGCCCGCCGGAGAGCTGGCTGGGATACAGGTCCTTCTTGCCCACAATCTGGAAACGGTCCAGCGTCTCCGCCACCATGGCGGCGCGCTGGTGCCGCGAGATGTTGCGGTAGGAGAGCGGCACGTCCAGGTTTTCGTAGACCGTCAGATTGTCCAGCAGGTGATAGCTCTGAAAGACGAAGCCGATGTACTGCCGGTTCAACTCGGCCCGCTTCTTGCGATCGAGCTTGTGCACGGCATGGTCGAGGAAGTAGAACTCGCCCGTCCAGGAGTCATCCAGCATGCCAAGAATGCTGAGCAGCGTGGTCTTCCCCGCCCCCGAAGGCCCCATGATGGTGACGAATTCGCCCGGCTGGATGTCCACATTGACGCGGCGCAGCACATAAGTCACGCCCGGCCCGGTCTTGTAAGTGCGTTCCACATTTCGCAACTGAATCATTGATCAGCTCCTACAATTTCCCATTTTGGTAACTATCTCGAATCACGTGGACACAGGCGCCCTCGCCTGTGCGGGCGGGCGCAGCCCGCCTACTCGTACCTCAACGCCACCATCGGGTCCACCCTGGCCGCACGCCAAGCCGGAATGTAGCTGGCGAGGAGCGTGACCGCTGCCAGCAGCAGCGCAACCGTGGCGAAGGTGGCCGGATCGGCGGCGCTGACCTCGAACAGCAGCCCCTTCAGGGCGCGCGTGGCGGCAAAAGCCGTGACGGCGCCCACAGCGATGCCGATCAGCGCCAGGCGCATGGCACTGCTTAGAACCATGCCCAGAAC
>DATGGJ010000153.1:0-2883 GCA_035308585.1 Terriglobales bacterium | reverse complement strand
CTGGCACCAGCGAGTTGTGCGATACGCTTGCCCCCCTGGTTCCGCGCTACCAGGCCATTCTCATGTCCAACCATGGAGTGGTGACGTACGGCGCGGACCTGCTCACCGCCTACATGCACATGGAGACGGTAGAGCACTTCGCCAAGGTGGCGTTGGTTGCCCACATGCTAGGCCGCCAGCACCTGCTCAACGAAGAGGAGCTGCGCAAACTGGCCGCCGCGCGCGAGAAGTATGGCAGCGGCAATCACTCGCATAAGAACGGCAGCGGCAGGACGTCTGAACCGAAGGGCGGGAATGGGAAGCAAGCTGTTGCCGCCGGGCGCAAGCGCTAAACCCCAAACCACAACCGCAGAGGGCGGGGACTACGCGGAGTTCCTAGGATGCTCCGGCGTCCCTTTCGTCCTCGGCAGTTTTCATTCGGGAGCGGCGGAAGCATCCGCTGCTTACTCTCCGCCCACCCGAAAGCGCATCCCCGCCCGAAAGTTGAAGCCCAGCGCGGGATAGCCGGCGGCCTCCTCATAGCGGCGGTCGAACAAATTCCCGATATTCAGATATGCGCTCATGTGCCTGGTGAGGGCGTACCAGCCGCCCAGGTCCACGCGGCCGTATCCGGCGGTGTGGGTTACAGGCGGCAGCAGGCCGAGGAAGTCCGAGTCTACCCGCGGGCCCATGAAGAGGCCGCCAACCTGGCCTCCCCAGCGCCGGCTCGCGTAGTTGAGCAGCACGTTGCCGGCGTGCCTTGGACGGCGCACCAGTTGGCGCCCCGCCGCCAGCAGCGGATCGCAGAAGTTCTGCGCCGTGCACAGCGGCGCCGCCAGGATCTGGGTGGAGGTGTAGGTGTAGGAGGAATCGAGCGACAGGCGCGACCACAGGCGGGCGTGGAACTCGCCTTCGGCGCCGTGGGCCAGCGATTTGTTCACGTTCACGTATTGGCCGACGAAGCTGACGGGATTGCTGGCGAATTCAATCTGGCGGCGAAAAATGTTGTGGAAATAAGTGGCCGCGAGCACGAATCGGCCGCCCACCAGCCGCTGCTCAATGCCCGCATCAAAGGCGCGGTTCTCCTCCGCCTTCAGGCTGGGATTGGGGATAACAAAGGCGCCGGCGGCGAAAGCCTCCTCCAGCAGAGGTTCCTTGATGCCGGTGGCAAAGGAGCCGAGCAGCCGGGTTCCGGAAAAGATGCTTCCACCGCGCAGCAGCAGCAGGCTGGGCGCAATACGCGGTACCACGGCATTGCCGAAGCTGCCGTTGTGGGTAAAGCGCAGCCCGGCTACCAGCGAGGCACGCCCCCGGGTGAGCAACTGCTGGGCATAAACATCGTGGTTCAGGCGGAGGCCGTGGCTGAGCGGCGGGGAAAACAGGTCGCCCACAAAGCCGTTTTCGTCCTCGAAGCGGTAGCCCACAATCACTCGCGCCCAGTTGCGCTCCCAGTACTGGCCCTGGTACTCGAAGCCGGCGCGGTTGATGTCGGAGATGCTGTCGAACGGAAAATCAATGTTGCCGAACGATGGCGAAACCCGCCCTGGCTCCATGATCTGGTCCACATTGGCCAGCTGGTGATGGTACTCGAAGCCGGTGAAGGTGTGCTGCCAGCGGGTACCGTTGACCGTGATTTCGGCGCTGGAGAGGAAGTCGTTCTGTCTGGCTTTCTCGTCCATGTCCGGCGGGAGTAGCGGCTGGCCGTTGAAGTCCCAAAAGGACTGAATTCCGGTGCGGCTGTTCAGGTGCCGGGCGCGCAGGCGGAAGCGTACCCGGGGCGACAACATCAGGCCCAGATTTGCGCCCTGGGAAGAATTGGAGTACTGGTCGTTGGGGCCCTGGCCGTTGGTGTTGAATTGTTCGCCGAACAGGTTGTAATCGAAGCGGCCGCGAGCTCCGGAAAGCGCGGCATAGCCGTTCGCGGTTTGGAACGTGCCGCCATCGGCGCCGAAACTGAGTTGGGGGATGGCCGTGGTGCCTTCCCGGCTCCAGGTTTGCACCACGCTGGTCATGGCGTCAGACCCGTAAAGGTCGCTCTCGGCCCCGCGCACGAATTCCAGCCGGTCTACCTGGTCCATGGGCACAACCCCGAAATCGAAGCGGCCGCCGGGATCGTTTACCGTCACGCCATCCACGATTACCTTGTTGTAGCGGGAATCGCCGCCGCGCACGAACAGTGAGGCCAATGCGCCCCGGCGGCCGTTCTCTCCGATTATGGCGTCCGGCAGAAAACGCAAGGCATCGGCCTCATTCACCGGCTGCATGGTTTTCAATTCGCCGGCACTCAGGCTGGAAACCTCCGCCCCGGTTTCTTCGCCGGGCACAGGCGTGCGTGTGGCGCTGACCACCACGTTCTGCGTGGCCGTGGCGATGCGCAGTTGCAGGGTCACTTCCCCGGGAGAATTTGCCCGCGCGATGAGCGGCGCAAATCCGGGCGCCAGCACCCGCACTTCGTAGGAACCTCCTGCCAGTCCGGAAAAGCGGACGGTGCCGTTCCCGGAGGTGCTTTGCACCGCCACCGGCGTTGCCGTTCCGGAGCGCTGCAACAGCACACTGGCCCCGGGGACCACCGCCGACTGGGGATCAACTACCTTGATGGTGATATCGGCCGCCCACGCGGCCTGAAGCAACAGCAGAGCGCACAACCAACGCAGAATCCGCACGGTTCCCTCCCTGACACGCGAAAGAGGTGGGTGTTGGCGATTCGCGCCGGTCTCCTGGCTTAGCGAGTCAGGACCGAACCGGTAGGGCTTGTCCGGTGCAGTCCGCAATCGGCCCGCCGGCCTTCCCGGGCGACGCCCAGTGACCGGCGGCAGGTTCCTCGCTTACAGTTGCGCGGCAGCGCGGGATTCTCACCCGCTTCCCAGTCCCGAACCAGCGTTCAGGACGCGCGAACCGAAGTAC
>DATGGJ010000152.1:0-2841 GCA_035308585.1 Terriglobales bacterium | reverse complement strand
TGCTGGAAGGGGTGGGAGCGCCATCCTAAGAAGCAGGGCGCTAACACCAGGTGGTGCGACTCGGGCGCGCGTCCTCGCTCACCCTGGCAGCGGGAGTGAGGCTGGGATTATTGCGGGAATGTCTGGCGGATTTTCACAGTACGGTCGAGTTCATCCACTGCCTGGAGAATTTTCAGGCGCAGATCGGGATCCAGGTCGGGAGCGCGCAAAAAGTCATGCACCTGCGCCTGGGCGGCGGCTGATTGCTGTCCGCGGATGAAGGCATCCAGCCAATCCACCAGGAAAAAGATCTTCCGCTCGCGCTTGATTTGTGCCAGGGCCTCCAGGGCCGGCTTCAGGTAGGGTGCGGTCAGCTCCGGCTGGTTCCAGTAATTGAACGCATCCAGGCTCTCCTCGATCCAGTCTTCCGGGCGGGAGGGGTCGTGAAGATAATCGCCGAAATAGGTTTTCTTGGTCTTGGCCTCCGGGCGTGCGGCAGCGGCAATGTAGGCGTACTTCAGCCCATCCCCGGTAGGATCGCGCTGCTGCTCGGCGCGAAATACCGCATCGGCCTGGGGATCATTGAGCGCAATCAGCGCCGTCACCAGGTTCCAGCGGTCGAGCTGGCGCAATTCCACGCCCGGCACCGGCAGCTTGCCGTCAAGGAGGTCCTTGAGATAGCCGCGTCCGGCGGGCGTTTCCACCACCGCGCCCAGGATGCGAAACCACAGGATGCGCAAATCTTTTTGGGTCGAATGCAGCATGCGGTCGTCCGCCATTCGTTCGAAGGCGGGCACAAACTCGCCGCGGGCGCTGGAGTTCACATAACGGTGCAGAGCGGTGAGGGCGTGCGCGGCCGTGCTGCGCAGCAGCAGTTCATCGCGCTCCTGGGGCAACAGATCGCGGGCCAGAGAAATGTAGCGGCGCGGCTCCATTTGCGCTACCCGCACCGATTCCCACAACGAGCCCCAGAGCATGGCGCGCAGGAAGACATCGCGCACATTGCCTAACTGCCGCACAACCGCCTGGCGGCTCCGCGGATCGAGCAGAAACCGGCCGTAGGCATAATCCTGGTCATTGGCGAAGACGTACAGCGGGCAGGGCTGGCCTAGCGGCTGGCGAAAGCTTGCGCTGGCGGTGTCGAAGCTGGCCCGAAAGCGCAATCCCGGAGCAGTTCCATCGTAGGCGAGCAGCACTTCCGTAGCGATGGGCCACAGATTGCCCCCGCCGAGCACGTCGTGCTGGGCGAGGGAGAACTGGTCAATCTGTCCGTCGCGGCAGGACCAGCTGGCGTCCACCTGCGGCATGCCGCGGTGCCGAATCCACATGTCGGCCCAGCGGTCCAGTTTCTGTCCTGAAACGCGCTCGAAAGCGTGCACCAGGTCGCTCCATTCCGCGTTGCCGTACAGATGCTCCTTCAGATAAAGCCGCAGCCCGTCGCGAAAATTTTCCGCGCCCAGCACGTAGGCCAGCTGCTTGAGCATGCCCGGGGCCTTGGAGTAAACGATGGCGCCATAGGCGGACTTGGCGTCCTTCAGATTGGGAATGTCCTGGTAGATGGGCGTGGTGCCCTGGGTGGCATCAATCTCGTAGGCCGCCGGCTTGATGGACAGATAGAAGCGCTTCCAGATATTTTCCGTGGGCTTGAGCGCGTCCAGCGCCTGGTAAGCCATGTATTGCGCGAAACCTTCCTTCAGCCATAAATCGTCAAACCAGCGCATGGTGGTGAGGTCGCCGAACCACTGGTGGGTGAGCTCGTGCAGCACCAGCAGGTCGCGTCCCAGCAGGTCGCTGTGGGTGGGCGCGGTGCGAAACAGCACCGATTCTTCGCGCAGGAACGTGGCCCCCGCATGCTCCATGCCGCCATAGGGAAAGCCGGGGATCAGCACCATGTCGTACTTGGGGAAGGGAAAGGGCTGGGCAAAGTAAGAGGAAAGATAGGCCATGCCCTGCTTGGCGATCTGCTGCACTTCGGTGGCTTCGTTTTCGGCCCGTTTCCATTTGGACTTGCGGACATACAACCCAGGCAGGTCGAGCACTCCCGGGCGTTCCACTTGGCGAAACGGACCGGCGGCGAAAGCGAACAGGTACGTGCTGATGGGGCGGGTTTCGCCAAACACAGTGCGCGCCTGGCCGGCTCCGGCTGGCTCCGAACCGGTCGCTTCGGTGTTGGAGATGATGGTCCAATCCTGCGGCGCGGTAATTTCCAGCCGGAAGCGGCCTTTCAGGTCGGGCTGGTCGAAGCAGGGAAAGGCCATGCTGGCGTCCATGGGGACGAACAGGGTGTAGATGTATTCGCTGCCGTCGTCTTTATCTTGGTAGCGGGTGATGGGCTTGCCGGCGGGCGCGACCGCGGAAGTGAAATCAAAGATGACCGTATTTTCCCCGGCCCGCAGTTTATTGGCGGGCAATTCCAGGTGGCCGCTTTCGGGGACGGCGGCCATCTCGGCGCCATTCACGGTCATGCGCTGGACCGTTCCGTCGCGATAGTCGAGCAGCACCGGTTGGGCGGATTGCAAGGTGAAGCTGAGCTCTTCGTGGCCGGCGATGGTGGCAGCATGGGGCGCCAGCACAAAGGAGACGTGGTAGCGCAGGCTGGAGATTTCTGCCGCCCGCTGGCGCGCCAGATCCCGCGGCACGCCTGGCGGCACCGCGGCAAAAGCCATGGTGGCGATCAGCAGCAGCGGAGAGAGGCGCAGGAACATGGGGAACGCCGCAGTGTATAACAACCGGCGCGCAGTGTCCCTCCCAGGGCAGGCCAGTGCCGGCGCCCCCCGACCATCGCCGCGTGACCGGCCTCACAAACGCAACCGCTGGAGTGTGGAATGCTCTTCTGGGGCGGCTCAACCGGCAGCCAGAGGA
>DATGGJ010000151.1:0-1702 GCA_035308585.1 Terriglobales bacterium | reverse complement strand
AGAGGCTGGAAATGGCGGGTTACCAGGCGCCGCTCGTCCAGATGCAAAACTTTGCCTGCGGCCCTGCTTACCGAATGCTTAGTCCTGCGGGAGGAAGAGATTGCAGCTGTTGGCCAGAGTTTACGAAAAGGATTGGTCATGTTTTCATTCCCGGGGCGAGGGGGAAGGAGGAAGTGGCGCCCAAAAGGTAGCTGAATCATAGCAGGGGGCGGCGGGAGGGCAGAATGGCACCTCGGTGCCATTCCGGGAAACCATCCCAAAATGAGCTGCCGCGGATCCCGCTTTGCCGCTATTTGGCCTTCTCTAAAACATGTCGTTGGAAGCACTTGCAGGGTGGTGTGGCAGCGGCGACGGCATCTCTGATACGTTCCAGGCCCAGGCTGCCAGCAGGGCTGCTCCTTCGTTAATCTGGTCGGGAATGACCTTGTCGAAGGTGTCAGCCTGGCTGTGATGAGCCTGCCCGTAGTGGGCAGGGTTCTGCACACAGAAATATCCCGGCACGCCGGCCTTCATGAAGGGCACGTGGTCGGAGGCGCCGAACACTCGCGTGCTCAGGGGCCGGAGGTCGAACACCTCCTGCAGGGGGCGGTAGATTTCACTCATCAGGGGAGCGGTTTCGTACTCGTCTTCCAGCGCGATACTGAAGACCTTGCCGGTGCCCGTATCGTGGATGAGGACAGCCTCCATGCTGGGAATTTCAGCAGCGTGATTCTTGAGGAAAGTTTCGGCGCCGATGCCGCCTTGCTCCTCGCCGGTGAACAGGATGAAGGTGATGGTGCGCTTGGGCTGCCAGCCCAGCGCCTTCAGTGTGCGCGCCGCCTCCAGCACGGCCATGGCGCCGGTGCCGTTATCCAGAGCGCCCTGACCCAGGTCCCAGGAGTCGAGGTGGCCGCCGATGATAACCCGCTGGCCGGGAAATTCCGTGCCCTTGATTTCCGCCACTGTAATGGACGCGGGCACGGGGCCGGAGCTGAAGGTGCCGGTCAGGTTCACGTTCATGGTCACGGGCCCAGCCTGCTGCAGGCGGTAGATAAGGTCGTAATCTTCGTGACTGATGAAGGCCAGGGGCACTTCCGAGGGCTGGTACTTGTTGTATCCGCCAGCCATGTTGAACAGGTTGTCCCATTTGTCGCTGTCCAGCAGCACCACCGCGGGCTGCTCGGCGGCGACCATTTTCAGCAGCTGTAGCCTTTCGCGAAATGACATGCGGGGATGGGGAACGCCGCGCGCCGGAGGTATCACCGCGTCATAGGCATTGTCCGCTGCTTCATTTTCCGGGCGCAGCGTGGCTGGTTTGCTGGCCATTATGACCGCACCCTTGAGTTGCCCTTTGTATTTATCGAAATCAGCCAGAGTCTTGATGTCGAGCGCCTTCACTGTGCCGGTGATGGCGCCGGGCGTAGCTTTGCCCCAGCCGAAGGAGCGAATGGGCACGGCGCGGCTGATGGGGCTGACAATGGCGGCGGTGTCGCGGCCACGCGTCCAGGAGTGCGCGATCTGAGTGGTTTCAAGGTGGGCGTCAACGCCGTAAGCGCGGAAACGCTGCAGCGTCCACTGGCTGGCCGCCTGCATCTGCGGCGAACCGGTCAGGCGGGGCCCGATCTGGGTGGTCAGGTATTCCAGGTTCTTCAGCAACTCAGAATGGGCCTGGACCTCATCAGCAATTTTCTGGTCGGCGGTTTCCATCGCCTTGCGATATTCC
>DATGGJ010000150.1:0-4063 GCA_035308585.1 Terriglobales bacterium | reverse complement strand
CAAGCCTCTGCCCACCGCTCTCGACTGCGCCTGGGCCGGAGATATCACCTTCATCCCAACCAGCGATGGGTGGCTCTACCTCGCCGTTGTCATCGATCTCTGCTCACGCCGCATCGTGGGCTGGAGCCTGGCCGACCACATGCGTTCCGATCTGGTCCTCGCCGCCTTAAACCAGGCCCTTCAGACGCGGCCCATAAAACAGACCATCTTCCATAGCGATCGAGGAAGCCAATATGGAAGCACTCCATTCCGCAAGGCCCTGGCCAAGGCCGGCCTCCGCCTGCGCGCGCCGGTGTGAAAGTGGTCTGATTCGACCGGTATAAAAATGGACTGGCGCGTGGGGATTGGTGAGAGCGGGGCGGGAGCGGTTAGTTATTTGCGTTTTGCGCTGCGGTAGCTGTCACCCTCGATGAGGATGGGATGGGCGTGGTGGAGGAGGCGGTCGAGGAGAGCGGAGGTCATAGTGGCGTCGCCGGCAAAGATTTGGGGCCAGTCTTTGAAGGCGATGTTGGTGGTGATGAGGATCGAGCCGGCCTCGTAGCGTTTGCTGATGACCTGGAAGAGGAGTTCGGCTCCGCGTTTGTCCAAGGGGAGATAGCCAAGCTCGTCGATTGCCAGGAGCGCTGGGGCGAGATAGCGCTTCATTTCGCGGTGGAGTTGTCGAGTGGACTCGGCGGCGCTGAGGCGGTTGACGACGTCGATTGCAGAGGCAAAGAGGACGCTCTTTCCCCGGAGGCAGGCGGCGTGGCCGATGGCGATAGAGAGGTGTGTTTTTCCGACCCCCGTCGGGCCTGCAAGGATGACATTTTCGTGGGCGTCGAGGAAGTCAAGCCGCAGGAGGTGCTCGATCTGCATGCGATTGATTTTCTTGGGCCAGTTCCAGTCCCAGGCGGCCATGCTCTTGATGACTGGGAACCGCGCTGCGGCGATGCGGCGGTTGACGGCCCGGTCGTGGCGCATGGCGGCTTCGCCCTCGATGAGTTCTTCGAGGAAGCGCAGGTGGCCGGTCCTGGTGCGGGCGGCCTCTTCGGCGGCCTTGACGGCGTGTTCGAGCATGTAGGGCAGGCGCAGGGCGCGCAGGTTGTCTTGCAAGGTTTTGGGTGATGGGTTTGCGGTCATAAATTGGGGTTTAAACAGGAGTTGTTTCGGTTGATATCTGGTAGCGCGAGCAATCCGGGGGCTGGACTTCGAGACTGAGCAGTTCGGCTCCGTGGGTGAGATGGAGCGAGCCGACAATGGGAGCCAGCGCACGGCGGTGCTGGAGGATGTTGTGAAGGTAATCGGCGCCGTAAGCGCCAAGTTCGACAGCTTCCTCCAGCGCCTGCCGCAGGGCGTCCCTGCCGTGCTCGCCGGCAAGCAAAAGGATGCGGCGGACGTGGCCCATGGCATGGAGTTCGCGCTCACGCAGGGCGGCGTAGTAGCGTTCGGCCCTGGGGCTCAGAGCCAGGAAGCGGGCCAGCAGGGCGGCATCCTCGGCCCGTTTTCTTTCGTCTAAAAGCCTGCTGACGTGGTCGGGGTTCTCGATGTCCAGGTTGCGCGCGTAGCTGCGCGGGTGCCGGGCGATGAGTTTGTCGCCCCGGTAGATCAGGACAGTCTGAGGTTCGGCGCGCAGTTCCAGTAGCTGGCCGGCGTGCTCGAAGGGAACGGTGTAGCGATTGGCTTCAAAGCAGACCCGGCAGCGGTTGGTGGCGCGCACCCGGCGGCTCGAAGAGATGTCGTAGCGGGTGATCGGCAGCGGCTGCAGCGCGCTCTTTTCCTCCGCAAACGCGTCACATGGACGCCGGGCTGTTTCCCGATGGAGGCGGACGTTGGCCACCTGTTCCATCCACGTGCGCGCCTGCGCATTGAGCGCTTCAAAGCCGCTGATTTCCAGGCCGGCCAGGAAGTTCTTCTGGATGTAGCCGATCGAGTTTTCCACGCGCCCCTTCTCGTTGCCCCGCGCCACGTTGCACGCGACCGGTTTAAAACCGTAGTGCGCGGCAAAGTCGAGGTAGCGCGCATTGAAGACCGGAGCGCGTCCCGGCAGGCGCTCGATCACAGCGGTCTTGAGGTTGTCGTGCATGATGCGCCGGGGTGAGGAGCCGAAGTATTCCAGGGCGTGGCGATGACCGCACAGGAAGCACTCCATGCTCTGGCTTAAGAAGAACTCGACGTAGAGCAGACGGCTGTAGCAGAGCACCGCGGCGAAGTAATGGAGCTTGCGCGCCGTGTCGCCGATGCGGAGCACCCCGTGCGTTCCCCAGTCCACCTGCATGCAGTCACCCGGCTCGAAAGCCAGCTTCAAAAACGCCTCGTGCCGCACGGGCCGCACCGAGGCGATGAACTCGTTGAGGATGCTCTTGCCTCCGGTGTACCCGTGCTCGCCGCGCAGGCGCTGCTGGATTTGGACGCCTGTGTAAGGGTATTTTTCCAGCCAGGCGATGATCAGGTCCTTGTAGGGATCCAGCTTGCTGGCGCGCTTTGCGGGCCTGCTCCGCGGTTCGTATCGCGGCTTTCGCAGGTGCTTGCGGACGGTCTTGATGTTGAGCCCCGTCCTTTCCGCGATCTGCTGCGGGGTGAGCTTGAGTTGGTCCCGCAGGTGGCGCACCTCATGGAAAGTCTCAAAGTCGATCATAACGTGCCCGCCTTGCGCAGGCTCTCCAGAACTGCGGCCTTCATCGAGAAGAGGGTGACGTTTTCCGGTTCCGTGCCAGCGTCAGTATCGGGCATCTGAGGTTCACGCTCCAGGGAGAGAAGCTGATAGAGCGGCCTTTCATAGGTGATGAGCCCGAGAAGGATCAGTTCCCGGCGGGCATTCAAAAGCGCAAGCTTCTCCAGCCCCAGCAGCGCGGCGGCGCGGGTGTCGGAGTAATAGCTTAAGCCCTGGGCGTCGGCCGCGCAGACCAGCAGGAGATAGAGAGCCAGAGCCTGCACGCTGCAGCGTCCGACGTAACCCTCTCGCAATAGTCGGTGATCAATCCAGCCAAAGCCACGAGGCGGAGCTTTGCGCCGCCGCCGGACATCAATGAGTCGTTTGATAGGCATCGTCTTTTCCAGAGTTGAAGTGGTTTTTGTTTGCTCGATTGGCGCTCTTTCAGACTGGCCGCCCCTTAGCGACCCGCCCCCAGCACGCGCCTGCCCCTTTCTACGAGTTGTCCGCACAAAACCGTGAAGTGATCTTGTAACGCATCCCCCGCCAGCATTGAGGTAAGTCCCACCAGGAGAGGCACTTGAATGGATGCGAAATCTTGTAACGTACCGGCTTCCGCGCCCGGCTGCGTTACAAGATCTCGCTCATGCCTAACCACCTCTTCCACAGCCCCTTGCGACTCTCCTGGCCTCTGCGAACGCTCCCGTGCCCCCCGCGGTTTTCGCCAGTAACCCGGATTGTTTTTGCGCCACGCACGCACCCGCTCCACGTTTTCCGGCCCCTGGAAGTAACCGCGATTTTGCCCCTTGCGCAGCCACCTGCCCTGAGCCGCCCTTTTGCTCGCCTTGCGACACTCCTCCTTCCGGCAATAGCGCTGCCGCTGACGGTTGTTCGGTGATGGAAGAAAACACTCCCTGCAATGCAGGCACTGACGCGATCCCATGGCCCCGAAGAAGAGGCCATCCAAACTCTCCGAATGCCGACTTCAATCCGCGTGAAGAAGGAAGAAAACAGCCGGGAAGAAAAACGTTTTGTGTTGAAGCGGAGATGAAGAAAACACCGGAAGAATATCTCCGGCCACCCAGTCCACTTTCAAATCGGCCAGATCAGACCAGTTTCAGACTGGCCCCCGCAAGCGGTAAGCAAGGCATGGAGAAATGATATCGCACATCTCGTTGATACCTACAACGAAGAGGAAGCTAAAGGACTGCTTGATGTAATCCCCTTATTTCTTCGTCACCTAGCTACCAAGATGGATGAAGGCGGAAAGCTTTATTGAACACCGGCGTCATTCTGCATGAACCATTTTGGCCACTATGACCCGCGAGATCGACACTTTCCCATTTTTTGTCGCCCATCCCGGAAGTGACCATTTGAAAGCTCA
The DNA here is from genome assembly GCA_035308585.1 of Terriglobales bacterium. Taxonomy (GTDB): domain Bacteria; phylum Acidobacteriota; class Terriglobia; order Terriglobales; family Acidobacteriaceae; genus JAICWP01. The sequence continues at coordinate 50 of DATGGJ010000150.1, read as the reverse complement.
TTGACCCGGGGAATAATACGGCCATGGAAGGGCATGGAAGCCCATCGGCG
>DATGGJ010000149.1:0-2015 GCA_035308585.1 Terriglobales bacterium | reverse complement strand
GCGTTTGCCGATCCAGAAGGGCGAAGCCGAAATGTTAAGCAGGAAGTTGCCGCCCGCGCTCAGCAGCGCCTCAACCGGGTCAAAGCCGTACAGGCGCCGGGGCCAGAAGTGTTTGTCGTTCCATGCGTCCTCACAGATGGTCAGCGCCATTCGCTTGCCGCAGAAGGAGAACAGCTCCTGCCTCTGGGCAGGTGCGAAATTGCGCATTTCATCGAAAACGTCGTAGGTGGGCAGCAGCATCTTGGACTGCATCATGGCCACTTGCCCCTCGCGCAGGAGGGCGGCCGAGTTCATCACCCGCTTGCCCGTTTCCGCCTGGGCTGGGGTTGCCACCCCGCAAATCACGGCGATGCCCTGCGTCTGGCGCGCAATCTGCTCCAGCGCCTCCAGGTTGTGGGCCACGAAGGAGGGCCGTTCCACCAGGTCGCGCGGCGGATAGCCGCACACCGCCAGCTCGGGGAACAGAATCAGCCCGGCGCCCGCGGCCCGCGCCCGCTGCGCAAAGGCGACGATTTTAGCCGCGTTGCCGCTGAAATCCCCAATCGTGGTGTTGATCTGGCCTAGGGCGATCTTCACAAAATAAGTGTAATGGGTGCCCTTGCGGAGTTGCCAGTACCCACTTGATGCGCCTGTTATCTGCCTCCCAAGGGCCCGCTGGTATCATAGGCAAAGTGGAGACCACCCAGACACAACCCGCTTCGCCGGCGAGGGTCGAGTCCTTCCTGCTGGAAGTGGCCGACGCGGTTAACACCTCCCTCGACCTGGATACCACGCTGAATCGCGTGGCCGAACTGGTGCGCCGCATCATTGACTACGAAATTTTCGCCATCCTGCTGCTCAATGAGAAGACGCAGGAGCTGCGCATCCGCTTTCAGATCGGCCATCCCCCTGAGGTGGCCGAGCGCATCCGCATCAAAGTTGGCGAAGGCGTTACCGGCCTTTCAGCCCAGCGCCGCGAAGCCGTGCTGGTCAACGATGTCGCCGAGGAGCCCGCCTACATCAACGCCATTCCCCGGGTCCGCTCCGAGCTCGCCGTGCCCCTGATCGTCAAGAATCGCACCATCGGCGTAATTGACATCGAAGCGCCCTATCGCGACTACTTCACCGAAGAGCACCGGCGCGTGCTGACGCTGATTGCCTCGCGGGTGGCTATCGGCATCGAAAATGCCCGCCTCTATACCCGCACTAACCGCCAGGCGCGCACCCTTACCCTGCTCAACGAAATCAGCCGCGAGCTCACCTCCATCCTGAATCTCGACCAGTTGCTCAAGCGCATCGGCGAGCTCATCAATCGGCTGATGGATTACCAGATGTTCAGCGTGCTCCTGCTCGATCCCACCGGGACCAAGCTGCAGCACCGTTTTTCTCTGCGCTTCAAGACCAGCGTTCACATCAAGCACGACATCCCGCTGGACCGCGGGCTGGTGGGCTGGGCGGCGAGCCACAAGCAGCCGGTTCTGGTTCCCGATGTCAGCAAAGATCCCCGCTACATCGAGCTCAACCCTGAAACCGGCTCTGAGCTGTGCGTGCCTCTTATTTACAAGGACAAGGCCATCGGCGTGCTCGACATCGAGCACACCCGGGTGGGGTATTTCACGGAGGACCACCTGCGCACGGTCACTACGCTGGCGGCGCAGATCGCCATCTCCATCGAGAATGCCCGGCTTTACGAGCAGGTAGCGAAACAGGAACGCCGCCTGGAGCGCGACCTCACGCTGGCCCGCGAGTTGCAGATCCGCCTTTTGCCTCCGGCCCAGCCCAAAATGAAGAACCTCGACGTGGCCGCGCGCTTTGTTCCGGCCCGCGCTATCGGCGGCGACCTCTACGATTTCCTCGACTACTCGCTGGCCCGGCACGCCATCGCCGTCGGCGATGTCAGCGGCAAGGGCGCTCCCGCCGCCATCTACGCCGCCCTGGTCAGCGGCATCCTGCGTTCGCACTGCGCGGTTGAGCCCTCGCCCGCGGAAATGCTCTCCGCCGTGAACCTTTCCCTGGGCGAGCGCCCCATCGAAGCC
>DATGGJ010000148.1:0-2123 GCA_035308585.1 Terriglobales bacterium | reverse complement strand
ACGTCGTGCTGCACCTCCAGCTGATCGAGGACGTCGAAATCAGCATAGAGGTCGTGATTCTTATCCAGAGCCTGCAAGTCGCCCACCGCGCTGCCAGGCTGGGCGGTCACGTTCATTTCCCAGGAGGTAACCGCGCTGGGACTGTTGTTCAAGGTCTGCTTGCCCAGGAAGAGGCTGACGCCCACAAAGAACAGCGCCGCCAGCGACCCGGCGAGCGCCGGCTTGCGCAGCCATCCCAGCCAGCCGCGGGCGGGCGCGGCCGCCATCTCCTCGCGCAGGCGCGCGTAGAGCCGGGTCTCAAAATAGGGTGAAGGCTCGGGCGCTTCCCACTCCTCGAGCACGGCCAGGGTGCGGCGCAGAGTTTCCAACTGGGTCGCGCACTGCGGGCACTCGCGCAGGTGGGCCTGCGTCTCGGCCGAAGCGGCGGCGACCCCGCTCGCTACGTCGGGTAGAAATTCACGTACTCCATTGCAATTCATATTCGCCAACCTAAACAAAATCTTTCAGCTTTTCGCGCAAGCTCTCGTAGGCGCGAAACAGAAGCGATTTTGTCGCGGACTCGCTCAAGTGCAGCACTTCCGCGATCTGCCGGTAATCCATGCCCTGATATTTATGCATGATCACCGCCATGCGCTGCCGTTCCGGCAAAGCCTGCACATGCCCGCGTATAGCCGCCAGCCGCTCGCGGCGGAGGATGTTCTCCTCCACGTTGGGCGCGCCGTCAGGCAGGTCCGGCATCAGCCCGGTTTCAGCGTCGGCCTCGTCCAGGCTCACGCTGACTTCCGGCCGCTCGTGGCGGGTGTCGCGCGCGTGATTCACCGCCAGGTTGGTCGCAATGCGGTACAACCAGGTGGTGAACTTGGCGTTGGCCGCATAGGTCTCGCGCGAGCGGTAAACGCGCAGAAAAACTTCCTGCGCCAGGTCTTCCGCGGCCGCCTGGTTGCGCACCATGCGGTACATAAAACTCATCATGGGGCGGCGATACTTCTGCACCAGGAAGGCGAAGGCCGACTCGTCCCCCGCCCTGACCCGCAGCATGACTTCGGCATCGCTCAGACCGTCCAGCAAGCCGGGCGTAGAAACTGCGCGCCCAGCGGCGCGGTCAAGCGTCGCCGTGCCAGGCAGATGCGGCGCCATGGCAACGCTGGTCACACTAGTCGAAACCCGTTCCCCAGCAGAAAGTTGCGGGGCAATTTCGTTCTGGGAGGGGTCTTGGCCGTTGGCCTTGGACGGGGCCGGCTCAGCCCGCGGGGATGAGGTTGGGGTAGGGCGTTCGCTGCCCATTACTTTAGGAACCTGTGGGCCCGGTTACCCGGGCTAAGTTGCCGTCCGATAAAGGCTATCACGGAGCCCCTGCCGGGCGCAGCCCCCGCTCCCGCGAGGGGGCTCACCTTTCCTTTCGCAGGGGAGAGATTTTGGGCGGCGCGGGGTGGCGCTTGCCATACATTGAACTACGAGGTATTATGCTCCGGATGGCAGCCCGCGAGAGCAATCCCAATTTCATGAACGGCGTTCCGGAGTTGCTCATCCTCCGGCTGCTGCAAGAGCAGGAGATGTATGGCTACGAGATTGTGCAAGCCATCCGCAGCCGCAGCCAAGCGGTCATCAAAGTGGGGGAAGGGGTAGTCTATCCGGTGCTGCACGGGCTGGAGCAGGAGGGGGCGCTGAGGTCGCGGCGCAAGACGGTCAATGGCCGCAGCCGAATCTATTATTCGGTGACGCCGGCGGGAGCGCAGCGCCTGGTGGAACTGGCTTCGGCCTGGAGCAATCTGGCAACGGCAATCCAGAAGATGCTGACAGGAGCGCAACATGGCGCAGCTATTTCCTGAACTTTTTCCTGAGCTTCGCGAACGCCTGCTGCGGGCGGGCGTGGCGCCGCGGCATGTGCGGCGCTATTTGAGTGAACTGGCGGATCATTTCGCCGACCTGAGGGCGGAAGAGGAACGCGCCGGCCGCAGCCGGGCGGAGGCGGAAGCGGCGGCTCGGGCGCGCTTGGGCGCGGTGGATGAACTCGCCCGGGCGATGGTGGAGCAGCGCCAGTTCCGCTCCTGGTGCGCCCGCGCCCCTTGGGCCATGTTTGGGCTGGCGCCGCTGCTGTTTCTGGCGGCCGCCTACTTTCTCGC
>DATGGJ010000147.1:0-3900 GCA_035308585.1 Terriglobales bacterium | reverse complement strand
CCATGAACCTGGGGGGTGAGATTGTCGAAGACCCGCACCTGATGGCCGCGCTTTAATAAAGCGTCAACCAGGTGCGAACCTACAAAGCCCGCGCCGCCTGTCACCAAGATCCGTTTATTGCTCATTTTCTATTCGGCAATGTGCGGCGAAGGGAACCCAGAAAGGGATTCAGAACCGGCCAGGTTGCTCCGCCGCAACTGAACTTCTTGGATGGATACGTACTTTCCTGAGATGCCATCCGGGGCGCGAGAGAATTGCGGGCTCGCGCTGGACCGAATTCCGGGCCAGCCAACGGATGCTACTCGTTTTTTGCCTGCTCTCGCGCGGCGGTCTGATTTCCAAACGCCCGGCCGTTTACTCCACAAAAGGACTACTGAACTCGTTCATGGCTGAGCGCCCAGCATGGTCCACCACTGCAGGCCTGCTGCCCGGAGCGGCATACCGTTCCACCGCCCAGGAGGTAAACTCCGCAAAGTCTCTGCTTTGTCGCGGCGGGCTGGTGTAATGCGGCTGCACACCCAGGTGTTCAGGAGTGAAACAAAGAGTTAAGGTGGTGTCGAATTCCTGCAAGGCTTGCATCTGCCGGTCAAACCAATCCTGGGCTGCCGGACGGAAGGAGTCTGCCCAACTGATGCCGGTGCGCAGATAGCGCACGCCCAGGCGCCGCAACCACTCTATTGCCGATTCCAGGCGCGGATCTTCGAAATGGAACCACTGGCAGATGCCCAGCCCCTCCGGAAACTGGGAAGCCGCTGCTTTGGGCACCCCATCTTCGCGCACCAGTCCCATGTAGTAGTGGCGGTAGTAGGCGCTGCCTTCCGATTCTTTGTGGCGAGTGGTCGCCGTCCAGGTGGCGGGCAGGTCGAACAGGCTGTACCAGTGAATCCGTTCCACCCGAGGCAGCAGCAACTCCGCCGTTTTCTGCATTCCGAATACCTGCACCTCCTCCGCCCCGAAGGAGGAGGCGCCCGCCTCGGAGACCCACACCGGCTTGCTGGTCACCGCCCGGATCTCCTCAATCTTGTCCGGCCAGGAATGAATGCTCCAGTGATTCCAGTCCAGCGGGAAGCCGTGCACCGCCACGATGTCCACCGCCTCCAGCACGCCATGCGATTTCATGAGCTGGATAAAATTGGGATCAATGGGAGAAATGCCGCCGAGCACGATCTGCAGTTCGGGATTCACCTGGCGCACGGCTTGCGCCGCCTGGATGGCCATATCGGCGAACAGCTTCCAGTCGTGATCGATTTTGAAATCCCAATGGGAAAGGTTGTTGGGCTCGTTCCAGAGCATTACCGCTTCAACCATGTTTCTCCTCGCGCGTAATTCTTCGACCGAAGCTCAGGCCTACAAGGTTCCGGCCAGTTCCATGTCCAGGATGTATTGGCCCTGGCGGGCAACCTCTCGGGTAACACAGAGCCAGGTTTCCGGCTCGGGGTGAGCGGCAATTTCCAGCCCGGAGCTGCGCAACATGGCTTCCGCTGCTCCCCGGTTGGGAAGCCACCAGTTGGTAGGGTCGTTGGCATAACTGTTCTCGATAAAGTACATGCAGGGGAAGTCCGGATTCGTGAACAGCTCTTTATTCCAGAAGTGGTAATTCTTTTCCCAGGCACGCACCTGCTCGGAACCCCGGATCATGGTCTGAAACAGCAGCTTCCCGCCAACCTTCTTTACCACTTTATCGAGCGCGAACAGGGGATAACGCAGGTGGTAAAACACACCCATGAACAGGACGTAATCAAACTGGCCAGAGATGCGGTCCACGTCGTAGACGGAACGTTTTTCAAACTCGACCTTCAGGCCCAGAGTCGTGGCGGCAAAGCGCGCCTGGTTCAGGTAGCGGTCGTCCACGTCTATGCCCAGCACGCGGTCCGCTCCGCGCTTCTTCATCTCCAGCGAATAAAACCCGCCATTGCAGCCGATATCGAGCACGGTCGCCCCCCTCAAGTCCTGCGGGATAGCGGCGGCAATGTGTCTCCACTTGATATTGGGAAAGTCACCCAGGAAGTGGTTGGGTGCGGTGGGCACGCCATACAAATCAAGGTTATGGAACCACTCGCCCAGTTCATCAATGCGGCGGGCCAGCGCTTCGCGGTCAATTTGCGGAGGGCGCCCGGTTTCGTTCGCATCCGCTGTCTGCTGCAGATTGCCGATAGACATGGGTGGCAGAGAGGCCGGCGGCTCTGTAATCCAGCACCGCTCCTCTGGGCGGGATTAGATGCGTGCTCGACACTTGAGATGCCTCTTCCGCAGGTGCTCCGATACGTTCGGGGTCAAAAAAATAGCCCGTCACTTGACGGGCCACTTTCACGAGCAATTCCCCAACCTGAATTACTTTACTGCAGCCGTTTTTTGAACACCATGGGTCCGTTCTCCACCGTGTAGTCAGGCGGAACCTGGAACAACGACGCGTCGGGTTCATCGCGAGTGATGTTGGTGAGCCGATACACGATGTCGCCCGTCCGAGGATCACTGTGTTTCACCAGCACGTCCACCTGCAGATCGGGCGAGTACCAGCGCTCATCGGTAATCACGATGGGCTTCTCGTTGCCGATCTTGCCCGCGGGAATGGTTTCCGTCACGCGCGTGCCCTGGGCCTGGACGCCCTCAATGTCCTGCGTGCCCAGGGACTCCTGGGTGCGGGTGCCGATGCCGGCGTCTTTCTCCATGAAGGCTACCGTCGGCCCTGCCGAGGCCATGCCGGCTCCCCCGGCCACGAACACTCTGTCACTCCGCTCCACCGTACCCGGCCCCGCCGGAGGTTTGGGCGGCGGAACCATCTTGAAGGCCTTCTTCTGCTGCTCATTCAACATGTAATTTACCCCGGCCACCGGGTCAAAGATGCTTACCATCTGCATAGGGCCGCCGGTGGGGGACCAGGGGCCAATGGCGTTCACCGCCAAGTCGCGGCGCATCCGCCCCATGCTGTCGCGGTACACTTTTGCCGTTTCTTTCCTCACTATTCGATTGCCGTCGCTCAGAGTCTGGGTGGTCTCGGTAGTGGCTTGTGCGGAGTAAGGTAGCCCGCTCACCACCTTGTTGTCCTGAAGACGGAAAGTCCGGACATAAAACATGTTTTGGCCCGGCCCCGGAGGTGGGGGCGGCGGCGGACCCGGCATCTGCGCGCTGGCTTCAACCGCTCCCAGCAGCAACAGACAGACGGTGACCAGCAAACTGTACACAGTAGCTCTCAACCTCATAAATGCTCTCCTTGATTAATTCTGGGTGAAGTCGAAATCCTGATTTCTGCTCTTGCCCTCGCTGGGCTGGACAAAACGAATGGCGCGAGCCACTCCGTCTTCCCCCAGCACCACATCGGCGGTCACGGTGCCGGAAACGTCGCCACTACTTATGGGCAAGCCCACCAGCGCCGGTGCAGAGCGCGGCACTTGAACTCGCACTACCATGCTGTCTCCCATGGGATACCAACTGCCTCCGGAGGAAAGCGTAACGAAGTCGTCGGCTGTGTCCGCGGAGGTCCGCATGCCCGTGGGACGAGGTGGTCTGCGGACACGTTTGGTGAGAGCGATCTTGTTCTCGGCCCTAACCTTGGGTGCGATCGGGCCGAGTTGCGGCAGCGAGGCAGACTTCGCAACCTGAATCCTCGGCGCGACCCGCGACCCAGTATTCCGCCAGGGTTGCTTCGCCAGTAACCAGCCGGCAAGGACAACAGCCGCGGCCACCACTGCCCAGCTCAGTCTGCTCCCTAACCGTGCCGGACGTGGGCCCTGCTCGCGAAACGCGGACAGCAGGTTTTCCTTCACACGCGCCGGCGTTTGCAGCTTCTCATCCTCACTGGCCAGCGCCTGCAACTCCAGACGGAGCAGACGGGCGGCCGCCAGGCGTGCCCGGCAATCTCCGCAGCTCTCCGCGTGTTGCAAGGCCGCAGCACGCAGGTTC
>DATGGJ010000146.1:0-6583 GCA_035308585.1 Terriglobales bacterium | reverse complement strand
GGGGAGGCGTGGTCGCTGCGGCTGACGGTGCTCAACCTGGCCAACAGCCGCTACCTGCTCGACAACAGCAATACCTTTGGCGGGACGCACTACAACTATCCCCGGCAATTTGCTTTGGGAGTGAGCTATAAGTTCAAATATTAGAGTTCTTGTGTGAGCACAGGCGCCCTCGCCTCTGCGGGCGAGCGTGGGAGCGGTTACTTCGGGTACCATAGAGCAGGTAAGCGGAACTGGCGGCTAGTGCGTCTAACCTGGGGAGCGCCAGTTAAACGTGGGAGAGCAATAGAATGAAGAGTTTAGTCGCACGTGCAATGGGAATAGCAGCATTGATTCTGGGTGTGGCCATCGCCGGCATCGCTGCCGGGCCGATGGACACCACTTCGGTTCTGCGCCCGCCCAAAGGGGCCAAGGTTGCCATCGTGGTGTTTGAGGACCTGCAGTGTCCCATGTGTGCGCAGGTTTCGCCACTGCTGGACCGAGCCGCCCAGCAGTACAACATCCCGGTTATACGCCACGATTTCCCCCTGCCCAAGCACAGCTGGTCCTACAACGCGGCGGTGCTGGCGCGCTATTTCGATACTCACTCGCAGAAGCTGGGCGACGAGTTCCGCGATCTGGTGTTCGCCCATCAACTGGAGATCACGCCCGGGAACCTGCGCGGTTTTGCCGAGCGTTTTGCCGCCGACCACAAAGTGGACCTGCCCTTCATGATTGACCCGCAAGGCAAGCTGGCGGCCCAGGTGAACGCCGACCGCGACCTGGGTAACCGCATCGGCATCAATCACACGCCCACCGTCTATGTGGTAAGCAACAAGAACTCGAGCCAGCCTTATGTCGAGGTGACGGACACCACCCAGTTGTTTCAGACCATTGACCGCATGCGGCAGTAGGCAGAACGCTTCGGGAGGCAGAGTCCTAAACGCAAGGTCCCCCGATTCGCGCTGGCCCGGCAAGCCCGGCGCGCACTTCCTCGGGATGACAGTCAAAACAATCGGCTAGGCGGCGGATTCCTGTATTCTTCGCAGAACTTCCAGGATTTCGGCAATTTCCGGCGTCTCGTCCAGGGGATAGACACGGCTGAAGGCGATGCGGCCGCCCTTATCAACAATAAAAACGCAGCGCTCGTTGATGCCGGCAATTGGCGGGCCTTCGCGCAAAATGCCGTACTTGCGGGCCACCTCGCCATGAGGATAGAAATCGCTGCACAGGGGAAAATCCACCATCCCGATGTCCTTCTTCTGCCAGGCGATATGGCAGGGGATGGGGTCATTGCTGATGCCCACGACCTGGGCATCGAGGCCAGCGAACCTCGCCAGTTCGGCGTGGAACGACGGCACCTGGGCGGCTCAGGTGGGCGTCCAATCCAGGGGGTGGAAGGCAATCACCACGTGCTTTTTGCCGCGATACTCGCTGAGACGGAAGGGATGCGGCTTATCGCCCACCACCCCGGACAGTTCGAAATCCGGCGCGGTGGCGCCTACCGGCAACGCAGCCATGAATCCTCCACCAACACGGGAAAGCTGTACCAAATGAGTTATCTTAAAAGGCGGCGGCGGGCGCAGCAAGCACCACCCTGGCAGTCCAATTGCTCCATTTCCTGTTGCAGGCGCCGATTTCTGAGCCGATGTCACGGCAAGCTTAGGATAACAAACCAGGTTGCGCCGGCATCGTATCAGAGAGTCAGACCGTCAGGCGGCCGGAAACTCGCAGCGGCCCGAAAATTTTATATTTTGATCCCAGAATACGGAGTGCTTCATGTTCGGATCCAAGCGCTATAACTACGGCCGCTTCAGTCGTGAGCAGTTAAAAACGGCGCTGGCGGCGAAAGAGATGAGCGGTCCGAGAGCGGGGGAGGAGGCGCCGGATTTTGAGCTGCCCACGCTGGAGGGCGAAAAGATTCGGCTGAGCGACTACGCCGGCGAGAAAAACGTGGTGCTCACTTTCGGATCTGCCACTTGTCCCATGACCGCCGGTTCCATCCGCGGGCTCAATCGCCTGTACGAGGATGCCGGCAAGGATGTCGAATTCCTGTTCGTCTACGTGCGCGAGGCCCATCCGGGTGAGCAATTGCCCGCGCACCGCTCCCTCGAGGACAAAACCGAGGCCGCCGAGTTGTTGCGCGAGGAAGAGGGAGTGGAACTCCCTATCCTGGTGGATAGCCTTGATGGCAAGGTGCACCGGCAATACGGCAGCCGGCCCAATTCCACTTATTTGATTGATAAGTCCGGCCGCGTAGCCTTCCGCGCATTGTGGACGCGGCCCGGCGTGCTGGAAGAAGCGCTCGAGGAACTGCTGGAGTCCCAGGAAGAAAGCGGGAAAGAGCATGCGATAGTGCGGGATGGGGAAGACGCTTCCATGCCCCGGCGTTATGGCATGCTGCACGCGCACCGCGCGCTGGAGCGGGGCGGACCCAAAGCAGTGCGGGACTTCAAAGAAGCCCTGGGCGCCAGGGGCCGCGTGGCGGTGGCAACCAGCCGGATGGCGGAACCGGTTATGCTGCATCCCGCCAAGGCCTTCGCCGCCGTCGCCATCACCGGCGGCGTCATTGTGGGCGCGCTCTATGCCGGGATGAAGTTGCGCCAGCGGCGTCTGCAGATGCGCTCCCCTTACTATTTCCCCCGGCCGCGGCGGCGCAAAGACGATGCCGGCGGGTATGAGGCGGTGGGCATTTAGAGCATCCTTCCGTTTATCGACTAACTCGGCGTAGCCCGCCAGGGCTCAGGCCGCATTTACCAGGAGCGCAGGAATTCCAGCAGCAAGGCCCAGGATTGGCGGGCGGCACGCGGCTGCCAGGCCGGTCGCTGGTCGCAAAAGAAGCCGTGATCGGCGTCGGAAAACTCTACATTGACATAGGTTTTTGCGGCTTTGTTCAGGGCCTCGACCACCGCCGCGCGCTTTTCCGGTCCTATGTGCTTGTCCAGCCCGCCCCATATCAGCAGCATGGGGCCGTGCAGGGCTGGGGCGCGGTCCAGCAGGTCAGGGGCGATGCCGCCGCCGTAGTAGGAGGCAGCCGCGCGCAGCGGAAGCGCGGCATTAGCCAGAAATGAAACCCGCCCTCCCATGCAGAAGCCCAGGCTGTAAATCTTCTCCCGCTCCACAACGGAGGCTGCCTGCAGCCACGAGTAGGTGGCGCGGAGGTCGGCTTCCGCGGTTTGCGGGGTCACCGCCCGCATGTGCGGCATCACCGCCTGAAAATTATTGTAGTCACCCTCAAAACCGGGCGCGGTGCGATGAAACAATTCCGGGGCAATGGCCACGTAGCCTTGCCCGGCCAGGCGCTCGGCGACATCGCGAATATGGGAGTTCACGCCGTAGGCTTCCTGCAGGACGATGATGCCAGGAAGCCGCTTTCCGTCCTTCGGCCGCGCCACATAGGCGGACATTTGCGTTCCGTCCTCCACCTGCAGGGTCGCGTTCCCGCGCGTAAGCTGGATTGTGTGCATCTGCCTCCACCCACCTGCAGCACCGGTTGGCGATGGGCGACGTTCTAGTTCCCGCTGCCCGAATGCGCCGCTGCAGGCGGCAAGTTTACCGCGCGGCCGGTGCGAATGGATTCCCGCGCCGCATCCAGGATTTCCATCACCTGCACGTTGAGCGGGGCGGCCACGGGATTTTCAATCGGCTGGTTGTGCCGGATGCGGTCCACGAGATAGCTGATGGGATTGCTGGTCTGGTGCGGCACGGGCTGCAGAGTGACGGGCTTGCCTTCCAGCGGCAAGTCATCGGCGCGGGCCGGCCGCAGCAGCAACTGGTCTTCGGTGGCCAGCAGGCTGCCCCTGGGACCGAACACCTGTACCCGGTCCATGTTGTAAGGCCAATCCCAGGAGGGCTCGAGAATGGCCACTCCATCCGGATATTCCAGGATGATGGTGGCGTCGTCCTCCACCCGGTTGTGCTGCTGTGTTTTCAACTTTTCCGCGGTAGCGAACACCCGCGTGGGGCGCCCTTTCAGCCATAGCGCCCACTCCGCCCCGTAGCAGCCAAAGTCCATGAGCGCGCCGCCGCCGTTTTTTACCGGGTCGTAGAGCCAGGCTTCGAATTCTTTCGACACCCCGATTTCTTTCGGCCCCTCATGGCCGTACTGCACGATGATTTTCTGCACCGGGCCCAGTTCGCCGCCCGACACGCGGTGAAACAGGTCGTGGGTGGGCGCCACCCAGGCGTTCCAGTAATTGACCATCAGCTTGATGCCGGCCTGCCGCGCCAGCCGTTCCATCTCTAGCGCGTCACGGGCGTTGGTGGCCATGGGCTTCTCGGTGGAGTAACTGATGTGGCGGCGGGCACAGGCGCGCAGGATCTCCAGATGGCGGTCAGTTTCGGTGGTCACGATCACCGCCTCCGGCTTGGCTTGGTCCAGCATTTTCACGTAATCGGCATAGAACATCACGCTCGCCGGCACCTGGGACTTCGCCTTCCGCACCAGGTCGGGATGCGGGTCGGCGATGGCTACCAGCTCGGCCTGCGGCTCTTTGGCGATGTCCTTGAGCAGGCCCCACACGTGATCATGGTCCAGCCCCACGATGGCCAGCCGCACCTTGGCCTCGGCCGCCTGGGCGGGGCTAATCGCAGCAGCTAACAACAAAGAAACGGCAAGCACTCTCTGCAGCATGTGTTTTCCAATCCCCTTGAAATTACCCAATGCCTTGCAGTTTGCGCAGCAATTTCAGCCGAAGAGGAGCATTTTAGGACAACAGGGGGGCATGGCACCTGCTTTTCGGTGACTGGTTCAGGGAAATATCACCCGGAGTATTTTTCCGGGAGGGTCTACTTAAAGTGGGCCGCGTGTCCCTCAGCGGCTCAAGCCGCGAACCGTGCCGGCATTGCGGGCGGCCTGAAAGCCGTCCCTTTCAAGGCAGCTTTCTAATGAGACTTCTTAGGGGTGCGGGCCGCTGCAGCGCAGATTGCTGATGATGCCTTCCCCGTGCCAGGCTGTCACTGCGGCAAAGGGCGCCTGCCAGAAGCGCACATGCTTGCGGTGCAGAATCCAGCCCAGCAGTTCCGGTCCGGCGTCAATTGCCAGGCCTTCACCGTAAAAGCGCGGCCGGCTGGGATAACGGCTGAAAAGGCTGTTGCTCTCCATGCAGCCACGGGGATGCTGCACGGCGCGGGCGCTCTCGTAATCCGCTGTAGCCAGCAGAAGGTTGATGATGACGTACTTCCTGACCCCGCGCATGGCCTGCTTGAAACCAGCCGCGCTGGCCGGATTGACCGACCACAATAAAACAGTTAACAGAGCTACCCGACCCGCCACCCCGCTGCGCATGGTTGTCCCACGTCTGGCGGCTTGGAGGATGGAATATAAGGGTGAGTTGCCAGCGCAGGCGGCCCGGAGCCGCGCTATTGAGAGCTGCAGCAGATGTCAGGGACTGTGGTTGGGCAGGATGGGCGGTTAAGTCAGCTCCAGTTCAATCTTCTTGGCCGCGGCGTCCAGCCGCGCAATGCGGAATTGGCGAATTTGCCCGGCCCGCGCCGGCTCCTGTTTTCCGGCTGGGGCCGCTGCTTCGCCTTTCCAGCGTGCTTGCAGCATGGAACTGAGCGATGCCAAATCTACCTTCGCGGCCTGCGCTTCGGGTTGGGCGGCGCTCTGCGCTTCCACCCGGCATGTGGCTTGAATGCCTTCGCCCAGTTCGACGCGGGCCTGTCCGGTGGAAACCTCTACCATGCGGCCGGTGACCACATCCCCCGCCTTGTGCTCGGCCAGGTATTCCTCGATGCTGGTGGGCACCATTTGCTTGATGCTGAGCTTGATCTGGCGCTTTTCGGGGTCCACCGCCAGCACCTGCGCCTTGACCACCTGGCCGGTCCTGAGCACGTCCTGGGGATGGTTGATACGCTTTTCGGCGCTGATTTCACTGATGTGAATCATGCCTTCCACGCCCTCCGCAATCTGCACAAAGGCGCCGAACTTGGTCAGACTGGTGACCGGGCCTTCTACAACTGATCCCGCAGGCAGCCGCTGTGCCGCCTCAGCCCAGGGATCTCCCAGCGCCTGCTTCAAGCCCAGGGAGATGCGCCGCTCCGCCGCGTTCACACCCAGGATGACCGCTTCCACGGTTTCGCCCGGCTTGAGCACGTCGCTTGGCTTGCGAACTTTCTTCGCCCACGACATTTCGGAAACATGAATCAGGCCTTCCACGCCCGGTTCCAGCTCCACAAAGGCGCCAAAGTCCATGAGCCGAGTCACCGTACCGCGCGCCCGCTCGCCCAGCCGGTACTTTTGTGCCGCGGTATCCCAGGGATTGGGCTGCAGCTGCTTCATGCCCAGGGAAATGCGCTGCTTCTCTGCGTCCACCTTGACCACGAGGGCCTCAATTTCGTCGCCCACGGAAAGGACATCAGCCGGGCTATTCACCCGCTGCCAGGAGATGTCGCCCACGTGCAGCAACCCGTCCACGCCGCCAATATCCACGAACGCGCCGTAACCCGTGAGGCTGCGCACCACGCCGCGCACCTGCTCGCCTTCCCGGATCTCGCCGTAGCGGCGCTCGCGGGCCGCGCCCGCCTCCTCCTCGGCGATGATCCGGCGATCCACCACCACGTCTTCATCGGCGGCGTCCAGCTTGGTAATGCGGGAGCGGATTTC
>DATGGJ010000145.1:0-7425 GCA_035308585.1 Terriglobales bacterium | reverse complement strand
CGTGCCGGCGATCGGCGCACAACTGCAGTTGGCCCACGGCGACTTTGAGGGGGCGCTGGAGAGCTACGGCAAGGCAATTAAGCAGTTGGCTCGCGCGGGCGAGAAGCGCAGCGCCGGGATGTTGCTGTTGAACTACGTTTCTCTGTCCGTAATGCTCCACAAGGCTCCGGCCGCCCTTGGTTTTGCGCGGCAACAGGCCCTGGACGGCGAGGAGGCCGGGAGTGTGGCCTTTCTTCAGGCGGTTCTTGGCAATGCGGCAGCCGAGGCGGAAGCCCTGCGCCAGCATGCTGCCACTCATCCCTGGGAGAGCGCGCGCAGTCTGGAGTTCCGCCGTGCCCTGATCGCCGCCTCAGTAGCCGATCTGCGGGGCGACGGGCAAGCGGCGATGAACAGCCTGGCTGGGTTCCCCAATTATCTCGACCCCGGAGTGCTTTATACTCGAGGAACGGCCCATTTACTTACCGGCGACTACGCGGCCGCCGAGCGCGAATTTCGCCTGGTTTTTTTGCAGGAACGCAACCTCGCCAACTACGGCCTGGTTCTGCAGCGCCTGCCCGCATTCACCATCCTGACACATCGTTCTTTGGGAGAGTTGCACCAGCGCACCGGCAAACAGGAGTTGGCAATCAACGAATACCAGGAGTTTCTCTCCTACTTTGAAAATTCCCGCACCCGCCTGCCTGCGGTAGCGGAAACCCGCCAGGCACTCCAGCGCCTGATGCAGCAGGGCACCCCCTGAGCGTTCTGCTTTGCTTCCGGTCATTCCCGCGCTAGGCTGAATGCCCGAGGTCAGTAACTTATGCCCCGCTACATCGCCTTCCTTCGCGCCATTAATGTCAGCACCCACGTCGTGAGCATGGAGCGCCTGCGCACGTTATTTGCCTCGCTCAAGCTGCGGGACGTGGAAACATTCATCAACAGCGGCAACGTTATTTTCCGGTCCACCTCCAGGCCGGGACCCCTGGAGAAGAAGATTGAAGCCTGCCTGCGCCAAGCCCTGGGATACGAAGTGGCCGCATTCCTGCGCACCGACGCCGAGGTGGCTGAGATCGTCCGGCAGAAGCCATTTCCCGAACGCGCCATAGAATCCGCAGGGGCTTATTGTGTTGGCTTCCTCACTGAACCTCTGCCTGCGCCCGCTGAGAAAAGGCTAATGGCCTTCAGGAACGACATTGACGACTTGCAGGTGCGCGGACGGGAAATTTACTGGCTGTGCAGAAAGAAGCAGAGTGAATCTATGTTTTCCAATGCCGCCCTGGAAAAAGCGCTTGGCCTCCGCTGCACCTTGCGGGGCATGAACACGATGCGGCGCCTTGCGGTCAAATATCCGGCTGCCGCGGAGTGAAGCCGAGTCAGGGCGAGGTTGCCTTTGCCGCCCCAAAATATTTATCCAATGAGATTTCGAAGAACATCAGGTCGCTCCCCTGGCTGTTGTGTAGCCTGGTGAACAGGATGTGCGTCCCGGCCAGCCGGGCAAGCCCCTGAACATCGAAGAACAGGAATCCGGAGCGGGTGTTGTGCGGCTCTATTGCTTTCGCCGCAAATTGCGCACTCTGGATTTCGTCCATTGTCTTGGGACTCACCGTGCCCTTGACCTTGCGGCGGGGAATGGGAAGGGGGATGGTTGGCCGGTCGGTAGCCCGCGGGTTAGAGAGGCGCCGGTAGATGTCGTCCGAACTGGCGGGAGTGAGCTTGTCGCGTTCGCCGGTGATGAACTGAACCTGCATATCGGTGAGGGAGATGGGCTGGTCGCCATCATTGGTGATGACCAGCAGCACCGGCAACAGCCCATGGGAGCGGAAATCCACTGGAAAAATCTTTTGCTTCTCCGGTGTGTCGTAGGGCTCGACTGCGATGGTCACGTGTTCATTGGCGTGCTCTTCGTGCGCGGGGTAGGTCTGGGCCGGTTTGATCGCGGGCGCTTTGTAATCCTTCGAGGCAAACGCCGGAACGGAAGATAACGCCAGGACCACGGCGGGTAATAAGAGACGACCGGAAACCGGAGCTTTCATGTTCTGATTATCCGCCGCAATGCGGGGCGGACACAATGTGTGGCTGCTTTCGAGAGGAAACTGTGCTCTTTCGGCGCTGCGGTGCAGGTGCTCTAATGTGCGAAAAGGAGGGTGGGCATGAAGCGTGAGGCGCGCGACACCAGAATTGCCACAAAGGCCGTATGGGCGGGAGAGGAACAAACGTTGCTGCCGGGGGCAACCCAGGTGCCAATTGTGCAGAGCGTGGCGTTCGGCTACCAGGATCTGGATAACTGGCAGCAGGTGGCGCTCGGGCAAAAGCAAGGCCACATCTACAGCCGCAACACCAATCCCACGGTGGCGGCGCTGGCAGAGAAAGTGCGTGTTCTGGAAGGTGCCGAAGCTGCTACCAGCATGGCCAGCGGCATGGCGGCCATCAGCAACACCATCTTCAGCTTGGTGCGCCCCGGGGACCGCATCGTCACGGTCAAAGACACTTACGGCGGCACGAATCAACTGTTCCGCGAATTCCTGCCCCAGATCAACGTGACCGCATGTCTCTGCAACACCACTGATTTTTCAGCCATCGAAGCGGAAATATACAAAGGCTGCAAAGTGCTCTACCTGGAGACGCCCACCAATCCCACGCTCAAGGTGATTGACATCGAGCGCCTCGCGCGCAAAGGCCACGAGGCAGGAGCAGTGGTGGTGACCGACAACACATTTGCCACGCCAATCAACCAGCATCCCCTGCAGCTCGGCTCCGACCTGGTGGTTCACAGCGCCTCAAAATACCTCGGCGGGCACGCTGATGCCCTGGGTGGCGTTGTCTGCGGTCGCCGGGAGCTGATTCGTTCCATTTTTCATTACCGCGAAATTACCGGCGCCGCTCTTGACCCGTTCGCTGCTTACCTCCTGCTGCGCGGGTTGAAAACCCTGGCCCTGCGGGTAGAGCGCCAGAACGCCAGTGCCATGAAGATCGCGCGGTTTTTGGAAGTGCATCCGGCCGTGGCTCAGGTCTTCTACCCTGGCCTGGAATCCCATCCGCAACACGAAATCGCCGTGAGGCAGATGCCGGGCGGCTTTGGCGGCATGCTCAGCTTCGTGCTCCACGGCGGCTATGAGCAGGTGAAGAAGTTCCTTCCCCAATTAAGGTTTGCCCATCGCGCCGCCAATTTGGGCGCGGTGGAAACCATTGTCGGCCCGCCAGCCACAACCAGCCATGTGGAAGTCAGCGCTGCCGACCGCGCCGCCATGGGTATTCCCGAGGCGCTGGTCCGGTACTCGGTGGGCATCGAAGACGTGGAGGACCTCATTGCCGACCTCCGCCAGGCGCTTGCTTCCGCCTGATGCGGCGCACTCCTCGGTATTCGTACACTACAATGGCCCAGACCCATGTATTTCCTCTACACCTTGGGCCTGGCGCTCTGGCTGCTGCTGGGAACACCGGTATGGCTGCTGCAGATGCTGCGCCATGGCAAGCATCGCGCTGGCTGGCGGGCGCGCCTGGGAAACGTACCGGAACAGTTGCGCCGGCACCGCGCGCCCATTTTCTGGGTGCATGCGGTTTCCGTAGGCGAGGTGCTCGCGGTCAGCGGCCTGGTGGCCCAACTGCGAGAGCGCCATCCCCGTGCCCGCGTGGTGGTCTCCACGGTGACTGATACCGGCCAGAAGCTGGCCCGCCAGCGCTTTGGGGCGGAGAATGTGTTCTACTTCCCGCTGGATTTTGCCTTCGCCGTGCGCCCCTATCTGCAGGCATTAAGGCCGCGGCTGGTCGTGATTGCGGAGACCGAGTTCTGGCCCAACTTTTTGCGCCTGGCACGCGAGGGCGGCGCCCGCGTGGCAGTGGTGAACGCCCGCATCTCCGACCGCTCCTTCCCGGGTTACCGGCGGCTGCGGCGATGGCTGGCGCGCGTGCTGCAGAATGTTGACCTGCTGCTGGCGCAGACCGACCAGGACCGGGAGCGGTTGCTGGCCATTGGCGCGCCGGCCGAGCGCACGAGGGTGGCCGGGAATCTGAAGTTCGACGCCTCCCCGCCTCAACCGCCGGCCATTGTGCAGCAACTGCAGTCGGCGATTGCTTTGGCGGAGGCCAGCCCGGTAATCGTCGCCGGCAGCACCATGGAGGGTGAGGAACCCTTGCTGCTGCGCGCCTTCGAAACGGTGCTGGCCCTCCACCCACGCGCGGTGATGATTCTGGCGCCACGTCATCCTGAGCGTTTCAACCACGTGGCCAGCATGATTTCAGACCTGGGGATTCGCTTCTGGCGGCGCTCCGAGTGGCAACCTTCGCGCTCCATCGCGGGGCGCGTGTTCCTGCTGGACACCATCGGCGAACTGGCTTCGCTCTATGCTCTGGCAATAGTGGCCTTCGTGGGCGGCAGCCTGGTGGAACGCGGTGGGCACAATATCCTGGAGGCTGCCCAGTACGGCGTTCCCGTGCTGGTGGGCCCGCACACGGAAAATTTTCGCGACATCGTGAACCTGTTCCTCCAGGCCGGAGCGGCGCGCGTGGTCGGCCCCGCCGAACTGCCGCTGGTGCTCAGGGAGTTGGTGGAAAACGAAGCCGAACGCAAGCTGATGGGGATGCGGGCGCTGGAAACCTTGCAGGCCCACCGGGGAGCGACCGAGCGCACCTTGCGGGCGCTGGAGGAACTACTGAGCGACGCAATCGGTGGCGGCCAAGGAGACGTAGCGAGTTACGCCTCTACCGGTGACCAGCCGTGAGCCCTCTTTCGGCGCTTTTCGGAGCGGGCGTGCGGGCACGCAACGCCCTTTACGACCGCGGTGCTTTGCGGACGCGGTGCTTGCGCGGTCCGACCATCAGTGTAGGGAACTTATCGGTGGGAGGTGCGGGCAAGACTCCCTTCGTCATTATGCTGGGCCAGTTGCTCCAGGCTCGCGGCGTGGAGTTCGACGTGCTCTCCCGCGGCTATGGCCGGTCCTCGCGGGGCGTGTCATTTGCTGATCCGCAAGGCTCAGCGCGCGACTTTGGCGATGAACCCTTGCTCATCGCCCGCCGCCTGGGTGTCACGGTAGTGGTGGGCGAGGACCGTTACGCCGCCGGCGTAGCCGCGGAACAGAAGTTTGGCGTGCGCATGCACCTGTTGGACGATGGCTTCCAGCACCGTGCCCTGGCGCGCGATTTCGATATCGTGCTGGTCACCGGCGACGATCTTCACGACCGCCTGCTGCCGGCCGGCCGCTTGCGCGAGCCTTTGGCGTCGTTGCGCCGCGCCGATGCAATAGTGCTCTCCTCCGCGGTGAAACCGGAAGACTTGCCCGTTGAGAATCCGTTGGTCTGGCGCACTCGTCGCGACATCGTGCTGCGCGAACCGCCCCCAACTCCGGTCGCCTTCTGCGCCATTGGCCGCCCCAAGCAGTTTTTCCTGCAGCTGCGGTTTGCAGGATGCGAGCCCGCGGCGGAGGCGGCCTATCGCGATCACCACTCCTACACAGAAGCCGACATCCGCGACCTATTGCAACTGCGCGAACGCTGCCAGGCAGGCGGGTTTATCACAACCGAGAAGGACGCCATCAACCTGGGGGGCCTGGCTGCACGGCTGCAGCCTCTGGCCGTGGCGCCGGTCAAGATGGAGCTGGTTGACGGAGAGGCCGCGCTCGATGGCATGCTGGCCAGCATCGCGCAGCGGCGCGCCGGCGGCTCGATTCCGTGAGAAAGCCGAGGGTAGCGGCGGCAAATCCGCAGCGCCGCCAGGAAGGGGCACACACCTGCTACAATTGCACCTTTCGCCACAACTGACCATCTTCAGAAAGAGCTCACATGCCAAACTTGAATCGGGTACTTGCGCAGTTGCGGTCGGAACGTGCTCGCGCGGAGCAGGAAATCCAGAGCTTAGAAGAAGCTATCCGGGTGCTTGCAAGCCTGGACGGAAGGGTTCGCGGCGGGAGCCGTCGCAATGCCGGCTCACCGCAGGGGCGCTTTTCCTCCGCCACACGGGCCCGCATGGCCGCCGCGCAGCGCGCACGTTGGGCCAGGAGAAAGGCAGCCCAAGGCTCCAAGCCGCGGGTTATGAGCGCAGCCGCGCGCCGCAAGATCGCTGCCGCGCAACGCGCACGCTGGGCGCGGCAGAAGGCGGAGCAGAATAAGGCCGCCTAGGCTTGTACGCTTGTCAAGCGGCTCGCTGCTTGGGCGCCAGCGGCAGTCCCGCCTTACGCCAGGCATCGAAGCCGCCCTTCAGCGCCCAAACTCTTTTGTACCCACGCTCCAGAAGCTTCTGCGCCAAACTGGCGCTGGAGGCTTCGTCCGGTCAGGTGCAGTAGGTAACAATGTTCCGGTCTTTTGGAATGCGGGGCAGTTCTTGTTCGAGGCCATCCAGCGGCACCCGGATGGCATTCGGCACCATGGCCTCCGATTCCGCCCATGCTTCTGGATTTCGTACGTCCAGAAACATGAATTCTTCACCCGATTCCATCCTCTTGCGCAACACCTCTACGGTGATTCTCGGAGCATCAGGCATGCAGGTCCTCCCAGTTTCGGATGTAGGAACTAGATGCCGGCTTCGGGGCCGGTGCTGCACCGCAAATCAGCGCCGAAGGTTTGCCACCCCGCGGGCGGCTGGCGGATCATAACAACTGGGGACTGAGGCTTGCGTTATGCAGGCGATCGCTATTCCGGGAGCGGAAATTTACTACGAAGCGCTCTTTCTTCCGCCCGACGAAGCAAACCATTTTTTTACCGCGTTGCTGAACAAATGTGCCTGGGAACGGCGGAGGACATCTTTCGGATACCCGGTGCCTCGCGACGAGGCTTACTACGGCGATGCGGGCACGGAGTACATCTACTCCCGGCGGGAGTACCGGCCGCTGGTCTGGATACCAGAGCTGCTTTCCCTGAAGGCTCGCGTCGAAGAGGCCACCCCGCGCTCCGCTTACACCAATTTGGCTCTGCCGGTGCTCGGTTACAACGCCGTGCTTTGCAACCTTTATCGCCACGGCAACGACAGCGTGGGCGTGCACGCCGATGCGGAGCCAGAAATGGGCCCCGTAATCGCCTCTCTCAGCCTGGGCGCGGAACGGGTTTTCCGCCTGAAAGACAAGAACGGGGCTGTAGCGTTTTCTGAACGCCTGCCGGGTGGCAGCTTGCTGATTATGGCCGGGAAAACCCAACAAAACTTCAAGCATGAAGTGCCGAAGGAGCCGCGAGTCACGCAGCCCCGCATCAATCTGACCTTCCGGCACATTGAGCGCCAATAAGCAGCGTCTGGTTGGTTCCGCTTGACAACTCCGCGAAAAGCAGACTAGAGGAAGCGTGCGATCGGGGCCATCCAGGACAGAGAATTTGAAGTCTCCGGTCAGGGGAAACCCGATTGTATTATCGCGGCGCGGAGAGCTCTTCACAAAAAAAGCGGCACGGATCGCCCGTGCCGCAGACTTCACACCAGTTGATTTCGACTCTTAGTCGGCCGCAGCCGCCAGCTTCTTCTTCGAGAGA
>DATGGJ010000144.1:0-2604 GCA_035308585.1 Terriglobales bacterium | reverse complement strand
TGCAACTCGCCATCGCTAACCGCCAGCTTGACTCCGGCTGCCTGCACCGCCTGCTTACCTCCGCGGTGCTGGAGCACTGCGACAACCACCCGCAGGATGACGCTACCCTGATCGTGATAGCAGTGGAATAGCTTGTCAATGAACAGAGACGTAACAAGAAGCTATCTCAATAAATCAAGCGCATAAACATCCATCTCCCTCACGGGCTAAAGCCGAGCGTTTTATGCAATTCTGGACGGCGCGGCTGAAGCCGCGCCCTTTCAAAACCGATTTATGAGATAGATCCAAGTTACGCCTCTGCCAGTACCCCGAACTTTGGGCACTGCAGATGCCCTGAGGCCGGCGTTCCCTACTGCGAAGGTGCGTAAAAACCGCGCTTGGCGGAAATGTGCAGCGGCGGCAAGCCTTTTGGCGGATGTAACTTGACCGTGATCTTGTGGTACTTGCCGTCGCGCGGCCGGGCTGTAGGTTGGTAGGCGATCACGTATTCGTCACGCAAGGCAATGCCGATCTTGGTGGCAACGTCGGCCAGTTCGTTGGGATTATTAATCGTAAAGGTGCGCCCTCCGGTGGCATCGCTGACCTCGCGCAGCAGCCCCGGCCCTTCCTGCTCCTCTACTGTGCGCGGAAACTGATCGTACAGACCGATAGCAAAGATCTGTACGTCCGCTTCTTCCACCAAATCCTTAACTTCGCCTTCGGTGTAGCGGCTATGATTGTCGCCGCCGTCAGAAATAATAAGCAGCGCCTTGCGTGGGTACTGGGCCTTGTGCATCTCGTCAATGCCCAGATAAATGGCGTCCAACAAGGCGGTCATGCCTTTAGCCTGCACCGTCGGCAGCCGGCTTTCGATGTCCTGCACCCGGCTGGTGAAAGGCGCCACCAGCACCGGGCCATCGGAAAATGTGATCAGGAAGAACTCATCCTGGGGGTTGGCCGTTTCCAGAAACTGAGCCACCGCCTCGCGCGCCCGGTCAATTTTATCGCCCATGCTGCCGCTGATGTCCATGATCACACCCACGGAAATGGGTGCATCGTCGCTGGACAGGTTTTGAATCTGCTCTTTTTGCTTGTCCTGATAAACAGAAAAATTGCTCTTGTCCAGCCCGGTGACCAGGCGGTCCATAGGATCGGTTACCGTTACCGGCACCAGCACGAGATTCACATTGGATTTCAAAATGGGCATGCCGGCGCGCAAGGCAGGGTCAGAAAGATGTTCAGGCTTGGGATTCAATCGCGGCTGAACGTGAACATCAGCGGTGTCCTGTCCCAGAGCTGAGAAGGACGACAGGGCGGTGAGCAGGATCAGGGTAAGAGCCAGTGACCACCAACCTGCCCGGTTCAGGCCGGCTTGTTGCATGGACTGCGGCATGGAAACCACTTTGTTCGGACTGCCCGATAAAAATCGAATAGGACTTCCGCTTCTGCGCCACCATCATACCGCGCTGGAGGGGGAACAGTTGGCGCCCGCAACCGAACTCTGGTGGATAGGATGTGCCACAGGAAGAAATGGTTTTGTTTCACGGCCGAGATTTCGGAAGCATCCGTGGCCGCGGGTCCAGCGTTCAGCCATCAGCGGCAGCATTTTTGAGAACTCGCCGGCAGGGCGGGTGGGGGGCTTTTGGCCGGCCGCAGACTCACCGGAGGCCCGGCGGTGGCAGTGCGCAGCAATGTCAGCGCAGCTTCGGTCCTCTTCCACTGGCTTGACTTAAGCGACCCGTTGGCCGGATCCCCTGGCGCAAAATATTGCAGAATATCGGCCCGAACCGCGGGCGTGAGGTGGGCGAAGTGGTCGCGATCGAGAAGGCGCACCAGGTCGGCATAGGTCTGGTCGGCCAGCCCGTATTCACCCTCCCGGGTTAACGAACCGGTATCGAGATTACGGTTGGGAATCCTCAGGTCGCCGGCGCTCACCTGCTGCACCAGCAGGTGATACTCCTGCAGAACGTGGTCCATGCTGCGGAAGTAGAGGTCCTCGGTCCGCGGGGTGGGATTGCGGTAGCCCAGGGCCTTGGCTGGGCCAAAGGGCACCAGCCTGATGAAGAATCCCAGAATTCTGGCAAAGATACCCGGGCGCCGATAGCGCGTGCCAAACTGGCGGTTGTAGTCAGCTCGCGAGAGGTGGTAGAGAAAGTCCTGTTTGGCGCGGTTGTTGTATTCGTGCTCGATTTCCGGCCGGTGGGTGGCCAGGGCCACCTCCGTCATCTCGGGTATCACCGTGCCCACAGAGAAGCGGAAGGTTTCCAGCGTCAGATCGTCAAAGTGCAGCAGGTGATCGAGGGAAACGCCGTAGGTATCCACGAAGGCCCGCTCCAGCAGGTCCTCGGAAACGTCAAAACCGATGAAATCGTGGTATTGCAGCGAGTTGTACCGGTGTTTGGCGACCTCCAGCACATCAAAGCTGTATTCCGTTTGCAGGTGAGCAGTATGGTTGGTTTCATACGGAATCCAGTCGCCAAAGCGGTGGCGCAGCTTGGGATATTCCACCGGAACCGAAAGGTTAATGGCGGGGTGGCCAAAACTGTCGGAAGCGTAATGGCTGAGCGCACCCAGGGCGAACGCGTATTCCTCCATGTTGCGCGCATCGCGCAACATCCAGGCAAC
>DATGGJ010000143.1:0-4863 GCA_035308585.1 Terriglobales bacterium | reverse complement strand
AAGCCTGCCTGATTCAATCGTCTGCTCGTCGAGGCCGAACCTGAGATGCAACAAGTGGAGCGGCCCTATGACTTTTGAGGGGAAATTGGTACCAATCTGGAAGTCCAGCGGACGAATTGCGTTCCTAGATGGGAGAACCAGGTTGAGGAACCAACTTAGTTAACGCTCGGCCTTATGGAAGCCTTTCCCGGATCTTGGAGCGAAATGTTCCACGTAGAACACTTCAGCACTGCCTCCGAGGAGAAGCACTATTAGATATCCACTCGCCACCGATACCTACCAACGAAGAGACTGCCCCAGCCCCTCCGCGCCTAACACGACTGCCGGCTTCAGGCCGCAACAGGTGCGCCGCTCCATGACAGCTCACGAATGTTCCACGTGGAACATAGAGCGGAGGTCGAATCTTGGAGAGGCGGCCAAGTAAGCAATGTTCCACGTAGAACACCCGTTCGCAATGCGGAACCACATTTCACACCTCCTTTTGCACAAAATTCTTCCCCTTCCGGCAATTCGTTATTGCAATCGAAATTTGCATCGCGCTAATCTCGGTTCAGCTCCGGCTTCTCCAACAAATCTTATGGGACGCGTAATCGCGGTTGCCAACCAGAAGGGTGGCGTGGGCAAGACCACCACGTCCATCAACCTCGCTTCTTCCCTGGCTGCGGCGGAAGTCAACACGCTCCTGGTGGATTGTGACCCGCAGTCCAACACTTCCAGCGGCCTGGGCTTCGCCCGTGATCCAGAACGGCTCAGCACCTACCACGTGCTCATGGGCGCTTGCGGCGCCGAGGAAGCGCTGCAGAAGCCTGAACTTGAGCAGTTGTGGGTAATCCCGGCGCACAAGAACCTGATCGGCGCCAACCTCGAACTGGTGGATGCCGAACGCCGCGAATTCCGCATGCGTGACGCCCTGGCGCCGCTGCGCGAGCGCTTTCAGTTCATCGTCCTCGATTGCCCGCCCGCACTCGACCTGCTCACCCTTAACGCGCTGGTGGCCGCCGATTCCGTGCTTATCCCCATGCAGGCGGAATATTTCGCGCTCGAGGGCATCAGCGAGCTCCTGGACACCGTGAGCCGGATTCGCCAGAGCTTCAATCCCCTGCTGGATATTGAGGGCGTGGTGCTTACCATGTTCGACGAGCGCACCAACCTGGCTCAGCAGGTGGCTTCGGAGCTGCGCAAGTACTTCGGCGAAAAGCTGTTCCGTACCTCGATTCCCCGCAATATCCGCCTGGCGGAAGCGCCCAGCCACGGCAAGCCGGCCCTGGTCTACGATGTCCGTTCTCGCGGCGCCGAAAGTTACATTCGCCTGGCGAAGGAGATCCTGCACACGGAAGCGGCGCGGCGCCAGCAGGCGGAAGCGGCAGTACAGGCGACCGCTGCCGAACAGCTGGAAGCGGCACCGGAACCTGTGCCCGCCAAGACAGCGCCGACAGTTCCGCCCCAGGCAGCGCTTGAAGCCGAGACTGCGGCAACGCAGTTGGCGGCTGATCCGCAGCCGGGAGCCGTTCTCTCAGCGCATACCGTTTCGGAATCGGAACCACAGGCACCCCTCGCTACCCAGGCGACCACGGCAGCAGATGCGCCAATTGCGGGTGCTGTGCCCGCCACAGCAGCAGCCGGGAGCGAGGCCGCAACCGAAGCTCGACCCGAAGCCGCAGCTGCGGGCGCAAACCAGCCCGCACCATCCCCGCCGGAGGCCTACCCCAGCCTGCCTCCCCCGGAAATCGCCGAAGCGGTGATGCAGGCCGTTCAGGCGCCGGAAGCACAACCTGCCGTCGAGCAGGGCGATTAGCACGAACCAGCCCGAGTATTAACTATTAAGTTAACAGGAGAACTCTACATGACCACCACCAGCACTACGCCCGCTCCTCCGGCAGACAAACGCAAGGCCCTGGGCCGGGGCTTGGAATCGCTGCTGCCTGGCGGGCCGCGTCCGGCTGTGGCTCCGCCCGGAATTATGGCCCCGCTGCCATCTGCTCCCGCCGCCTCCGCGCCAGTATCACTTCCGCCTCCAACCAAGGTTGCCGGTGCTCATGAGCAGATGCGCGAGCTTCCCCTGGGCCTGATTGACCGCAATCCTTACCAGACCCGGCTTCACCTGGACGAGCCCGCGATGGAGGAACTGGTAGCCTCCATCCGCACCACCGGCGTGGTGCAACCTATCGTGGTACGACCTGTCGGCGCCGGCCGCTTCCAGCTCATTGCCGGCCAGCGGCGCTGGGAAGCCTCCCGCCGTGCCGGCAAAACCGCCATCCCCGCTGTGGTGCGCGAAGTTTCCGACCAGCAGGCCATGGAACTCACCATCATTGAGAACCTGCAGCGCCAGGATCTCAATCCCATGGAACAGGCGCGCGCTTTTGACCGCCTGGGCAGGGAATTCGGTCTCACCCAGGAGCAGATGGCGCAGCGCACCGGCATTGACCGCGCCACCGTCTCCAACTACATCCGCCTGCTCAAGCTGCCGGCGCCGGTGCAAACGCTGGTGGAGCAGGGCAAGCTGAGCTTCGGCCATGCCAAGGTGCTGCTCTCCCTCGATTCGCTGGAGATGATCAACAAGCTCGCCGACCGGGTAGTGGAGCAGGGCCTCTCCGTGCGTGCTCTCGAACAACTTGTCTTCGGACTGGAACATCCCACCGAAAAAGAGGAAGCGAAGGAGCGGTTCGTGGACCCCAACGTCCGGGAGGCGCAAATGGAAATGGAGCGCAGCCTGGGGGTGCGGGTTCAGATCAAGGACCGCAACGGTAAAGGCCGTATCGTGATCGAATACAAGTCGCTGGAGGATTTCGACCGCGTGGTGGAGATGCTCTCCGCAAAGTAACAGCGAAGCCAAGAAGAAAGGGCGGCTAAGCGGCTAGCTCCCAGAATATAAAGAAGCGGACCGGAATGGCCGGACGGAATTTCCGGCCCGCCTTTTTGCAGTTTCCGGAACAACATTCCCTTTCATTGCGGCTGCGTGCCGGGCGGCGGTGGCGGTGTGCCTTTAGCTCCCGGATGATGCATGTGGTGCATGCCCCCGCCCATCATTCCTCCGTGCTCAGCCATCATCTGCTGCATGCCCTGCATGTGGTCCACCATCATCTGCCACATCTGGGCGTCGAGATCGGCCTGTTGCCGCACCGCCGGATCCTTGATCTTGCCGGCGTTGGCCTTCATCTGCTCCACATTGGACTGCATTTTGGCGATCTGGGCCTTCATTTCCTGCATGTGCTGCTGCATGGCCATCATGTGCTGATGGTGGGCCGGAGGCGGGGTTGCCGGGCTGGTGCCTTGCGCAGCGGTTTGCGCCGCCAGGCCAGCGCTCAGGAATAGCACAGCTACCAATAAAGAGGCGGGTTTCATGGCATTCTCCTTTCCAAAACTGCACATACGAAGCATACGCTCGTCAAGCTGGCCGCGGCCAGCCGCCCCTGACCGCGCCTGCCTCGGAAATCACGCTGTTATAATAAAGAAATTGGCCGCATGACCAAATCGCGACTAGTACGTTCAACTACTGTTTTGTGCGTGCGCCGGGACGGGCACGTGGTGATGGCCGGGGACGGACAGGTCACTTTGGGCGAAGGGGTGGTGAAGCACACCGCCCGCAAAATCCGCCGCTTGTACAACGACAAGATCCTGGCCGGCTTTGCCGGTTCCACCGCCGACGCATTTTCTCTCTTCAGCCGCTTTGAGGCTAAGCTGGAGCAGTACCACGGCAATATCAGCCGCGCTGCCGTGGAACTGGCCAAGGATTGGCGCACCGATAAATACCTGCGGCATCTGGAAGCCCTGTTGCTGGTCAGCGATGACAATCAGACTTTCCTGCTCAGCGGCCAGGGCGACGTCATCGAGCCCGACGGCGGCATTGCCGCCATCGGCAGCGGCGGCCCTTATGCCCAGGCGGCGGCGCAAGCGCTCACCGATCACACCCAGCTCTCGGCCCGCCAGATCGCCGAGGAAGCTATGAAGATTGCCGGCAAGATGTGCATCTATACCAATGACAAGATCACGGTCGAGGAACTCTAGTGAGCCGAGTATGCGAGGACTGGTAATTTAGTAATTTGTAATTTGGTAATTTGGCGAGCCGCGCGGCGGCGGTTTTCAAATTACTCAATTACAAATTACCCGATTGCTCAATTGTTTATGGCTATTTACCTGCCCCCCACCGCCGAAGAAGAACAGCTGGTGCTGGACGAGCTGACGCCTCGCGAAATTGTGGGCGAGCTCGACAAGTACGTGGTCGGCCAGGCTGCAGCCAAGCGCGCCGTGGCCATTGCCCTGCGCAACCGCATGCGCCGCCAGAAGCTTGCCCCCGACCTGGCGGAAGAAATCATTCCTAAGAACATCATCATGATTGGACCCACCGGCGTGGGTAAAACCGAGATCGCCCGCCGCCTGGCCAAGCTGACCAACTCGCCTTTCCTCAAGGTGGAAGCCTCGAAGTTTACCGAAGTGGGGTACGTGGGCCGCGACGTGGAATCCATGATCCGCGACCTGGTCGAAATCGCTATTGACATGGTGCGGGAGGAGAAGCTGGAGGACGTCTCCGACAAGGCCGAACTCAACGCTGAGGAGCGCCTGCTCGACCTCCTGTTGCCGGCCCCCGCTCCCGGCCGTCCCGGTGGTGGCGGCGATGGCGGTTCCGGCGTGGTGATTGAGGGCTCGAGCCTGGCGGAATCCAGCTCCCGCACTCGCGAAAAACTACGCCAGCAGCTCCGCGAGG
Organism: Terriglobales bacterium; assembly: GCA_035308585.1. Classification (GTDB taxonomy): domain Bacteria; phylum Acidobacteriota; class Terriglobia; order Terriglobales; family Acidobacteriaceae; genus JAICWP01. The sequence goes on along the minus strand of DATGGJ010000143.1, from coordinate 161 downwards.
GCCGCCTGGACGACCGCATGGTCGAACTCGACGTCCGTGAAAAGTCCTTCCCTGCATTTGAAATCGTCTCCAACCAGGGCGTGGAGGAGATGGACATCAATATCAAGGACATGCTGCCCAACATCTTCGGCCAGCGCACCAAGAAAAGGAAGATGAAGGTC
>DATGGJ010000142.1:0-10508 GCA_035308585.1 Terriglobales bacterium | reverse complement strand
CGTGCCCCGGCTCTGCGGGTGTTCGAAGTCCTCAAACGCCAGGCCCGTCACCTCCGCTGGCAAAGCCTGCGGCAAATCCCCTCCATGCGTGTCATCCAGGGTGAACCCATGCTGCGCCAGCTGGCTTTGGATGTTTTTTCTGGCCGAGCAGTATTCGCTGTCCACCGGGGTCTCCACAATTACCCGCGGAGCTTTGCGGTCCGCGGTGGCGGAAATTTCCAGATGTACGTCGCAGTCGGCGGTGTTGACGCTGGCGTTCTGCAGAAACGCGTGGGCCACATGGAACAGCGTCAGTTCACGCCCGAACCGCGGCGTGTTGGGCGGCAGGATTGGAGTTTGCGGCCAGCTCAGGATGGTCTGCACCGTGATTTCTACCGGCGTCGCGTTGGGCAGCGGCACGTGCTTGGCATCGTGACGATAGTCGAGACTGTTCGGCTCGTAGGGCACACAGTTGCAAATGTCTTTGAGCGCGGAGCACGACCAGTTCAGCCCTATCAGCGCGGTCAGACCGGCCAGAACCAGCCATCGAAACCATGTTCTTCTCAACACCCGCCGTTGGATGCAAATTCCTCAACCCACATAGCTCCGCAACAACTCAGGGCCGAAAATATCGGCCCACCCGGCCCACCCCGGGAGTAAACCTGCTTCACTTCAGCAACTTGGCAGAGGCGGGAATCCGGACAACCGCCCCGGTGGGACCAAGGTAACTAACGCCCACCGAGTCGTTTTCCTGTCGCTACACGATATAATGGCAACCCAGCAACTCTGGACAGCATCTTACCCAACGGAAAAATGCGCCCACTTCGTGTTGATTTCTGGGGCCTCTGGCCCCGGCAATTTCTGGCGGGACTGGCCATCCTGCTGGCGGCGGCTGTCCTCAGCCTCGTGCTCTTTCCCGCCGGCCACGGCTCTTTTGTAAATACCCACGGTCCGGCCACGGCGCTCCGTTCTCGACGGCTCTTTCTTGCCATTTATCTCTGGTTCTCCGCTTTCCTTGACCTGTTGCCGGGGCGCTTTGACCCTGCCAGGTGGCGCTTGCAGTTGCAGGGGCCCTCCCGGCAACCAGCATCCCTTCCAACCCCCGCCGCCTATCTCGCCCTTTCTGTTCCTCTGCTGTGCTGAAATCGCACGGCCCTTTTCTCTGCAACCCGTTTCGAAGCCCTCTAAATATGCAATTCATGGTTTGAAAATCTAGGAGGAAAGTCAATGAGCAAGTCATTTGTAACCCGCTTCACGGTGTTGGCGACGCTCGCGGGAATCCTGTTCCTGGCGGGCTGCGCCAAGAAACAGGCGAAAGCTGCTCCCCCCTCGCCGCCCCCGCCGCCAACTCCCACCGCTTCGCTCACCGCTACCCCGGCTGACATACAGCAGGGCCAGAGCGTGCAGCTGAGCTGGAATACCAGCAACGCCACCGACATCAACATCAGCGGTCTGGGCACGGTTTCCGCCTCCGGCACGCAAACCGTTACCCCAGAGGATTCCACCACCTACGATCTGTCGGCCAAGGGTCCGGGAGGCAGCGCCGATGCCAGCGCGCGCGTCACGGTTACTCCCAAGCCCGCGCCGCCGCAGCCCTCGATCTCGGAAGATGAACTCTTCCGCCAGAACGTTAAGGACGTGTTCTTTGATTTCAACAAGTACGATATCCGGGCCGACCAGGAATCCATCCTGCAGAGCGATGCCAGGTTCCTTTCCGACCACCCGGATATCGCCCTCTCCGTTGTGGGCCATTGCGACGATCGCGGCTCGGAGGAATACAACCTGGCCTTGGGCGAAAGCCGAGCTAACGCCTTCAAGCAGGAGTTGATCAAGCTGGGCGTTAGCGGCGATCGCATCAAGACCACCAGCCTGGGTAAGGAGCAGCCGTTCTGCAATGACAACAATGAGCAGTGCTGGCAGCAGAACCGCCGCGACCACCTGGCCAAAGACTAGCTGTTGCTCGTTTCCTCAGAAGGCGGCCGAACCCGCGGTCGCCTTTTTTGATTCTTCGTCCCTGTGCGTTTGTGGTTTGATGGCGCTTTCCAATCGTCATTCCACACTCATCAATCGTCAATCAGTCAGCGCCGGTCGTGGCAAGTGGTGCATAGTTGCGGAGGAGCCTCCACCAGTAGAAACTTCTTCTCCCGGTAATGGTGGGCGGCGTGGCAGCTCAGGCAGGTGGTGCGGCGGTGGGTATGCACCGAGGCCGGCGCGCTTTCATGGCAGGCCGCACACTGGCGGCGGATAGCGGCCGCCGAGGCTCCCTTGAAGCTGAACAGCAGGCTCTTGTCTCCCCCGCTGTTCACATGGTTGCTGCCCGGACCGTGACAGGCTTCGCAGCCCCGCCGCGCCGCAACCTTCTCTTCCGCCAGCTTGCCGTGCGCCGAATCTGCCATCGTGCTGGCCGCATCATCGTGGCAGGCCACGCAGGCGTCGCTCCCCACATACAGCGGAGCTTGTGTCTGCGCCGCCACTGGTTGATTAAGCAGAAATCCGGTGCAGGCTAACAGGCTGAGGAAGACAAAGCTTGGCTTGCCGGAAACCATGGTATGGCCTCGCGCACCCGTTCCCCGCAAACCCAGACTCGGCGGCGGGTGGCGGACTAAATCGTCTCCCTGATTGCCGGGTGGTGACGTGTGCGGACCAGTCCGATGGCGCGCACGCGGTCGTACGCCGTGTGCAGGTCCTGGCTGAGCAGATGGACCACTTGCAGGCAGGCGTCGCGATGCACTTTCAGAAAGTGCAGCATGTCCTTGCGGCGCACGAACGCCACCTGGGAATTGTCCAGCATCTCGGCTGTAACCTCGTACGGAGTCCCGGAAACTGCGGCGCTTAACCCCAGCATCTCGCCCGGGCCGGCTATGCGCAGCGTCAGCCGCCGCCCATTGCCGGAACACACCGTGAGCTTGGCGCGGCCGTCGCACAGCATGAACACCCCCCGCGCCGGTCGCCCCTCGGTAAACAGAGTGGTGCCGCGCGGATACAGGGCGATTGTCTTGATGGCGTCGAACGCTTCCAGCGCATCGGCGGGCAGGTCGCAGAAAACCCGGTCCGGCCGCAGGGAGCAATCAAAGCAGCTCAGTTGGATGGCGCTCTCCATAAGCTTGTGATAGCTCTTGCCGGGAACAGGAGCAGTGATTCGAGTCACCCTTCGCCGTGACCCTTGGCACAGCCGGCGGCCACTACGCGCCGGCGATCAGCCGCAACGCTCCCTTGTTGCGGATCAACAGGGTGGAACCTTTGGACTGGATGATCTGCCGCTTTTTCAGTTCCGCGAACAGCCGCGTCACCGTTTCCCGCGAGGTCCCGATCATCTGCGCGATTTCTTCGTGCGTGAGCGCCAGCTTCAGCCGCGGCTCCTGCTTCGCGGCTTCGCCATTGCGCGAGCTCCACTCCAGCAGCAGCTTGGCCAGTTTCTCCGCCGCCGAATGGGAAAGCCCCAGCGAACGCACTTCGTGGCAGGCGTTGTTGTATTTCTCGCTCAGCTGTTCCGCCACCCGGAAGCAGGCGTCGCCGTGTTCCTTCAAAAAGCGCAGGAAATCTTCCCGCTTCACGAAGTTGACCTGGCACGGATCAATGGTCTCCGCCGTCAGTTCGTAAGGCTTGCCGGATACGGTCGCGCTCAGGCCCAGCACTTCCCCCGGTTCCGCGATTTTAAGAATCAGGGTTTTGCCGTCCGTGGAACAGATGGACATCTTCACCCGGCCCTTGCACAGAACAAAGATGCCCCGCGGGCTCTGTCCCTCGACGAACAGCACCGCGCCTTTGGGATAGGCGGTGGCATATTTGATGTTCTCGAAAGCCTGCAGGGCAGAGTTCGGCAGGTCACAGAAGATGCGCTCCGCGCGCAGCTTGCAGGTCAAGCAGCTTTCAACAATTTCCAACCCGTATGGTGAGAGCACGCACACCCCCTTGTGACCAGTTGTCCTCCGGTTTGGGGTCGTCTCAACTGCTCCCCCTGCCGTTCAGCGCGGTGCTCTGCCGCTCTCGCCCGGTAGTCCCCCCGGGACCACGCTGATTTAGCGGCCCTGGCCCAGACTGGCACAAAATTAGTGTCGGTCCACAACGTTACGTCTGGCTGTGATAGTGCCCACACCCCGGTGTGACAAGGGTCACAACCGAGTTTCGTCCCCTCCCGCCCCCTGGACCCCCGCCGCACCACGGCGCGTGACCACTGTCACCTGGTTCCGGTTGCCGGCGTGGCCCTCAGAAAAGGGGGAACCCGGTTGTGGACTACCTTCCGCTCTCCCCCCGACCTAGCATGAGGTGGGGCTCAGGAGCGTATTCCGTAGGAGGGCGAAGTAGTGATTCGCCAGGCAATTGCCGCGGTTCTCGGCCTCTGCTTTCCCTGCCGTCACCGCCGGCAATCAGTTACCGGGCGCAGGCTGGCCGCCGGGGCTTATGAGATGTTTTTGGTGTGTTCCCGCTGCGGCAAGCGAATCAGCCCGGGCGTGGTTCTGGGCCCGGATGCGGCGCGCGTGGCGGTAAATCCGTCAGCTTCCGCTGCCCGGCTTGCGGCCCCCGGCTGGCTGGCCGAGTAACCAGTTGGCGCAATGGCATTTTTCGATTGCAACCCTTATGCGCGACATCTATCAGCTCTTGTACCGCAAAGAACGGCAACTGCAGCAGCTCCGCAAAGAAATTGAAGTCCTCAAAATCGTCATCCCGCTTCTCGAGGATAACGGCCAGGCTCCCGCCATGCCCATGGCCGCGGCCGGCGTTACCATAATTCCTTTTGAGCGCGCCTCCCGGGCCGCATCCCCGCGTTTCCCCTCCGCGCTTTCTGACTGAACTCGCGGACCGCCGGCGCGCAGTTATCCGGACAGCAGGTCTCGGTTCCTGCCCTTCTCCCATCTTTCCGGCGGAAGAATTGCTGCAAATGTGGCTAGCGGGATTTGCCGGCTGCCCGGCGGGCGCCGTTTTCGCTTTCGGCTTCGTTTTCTTCACTCAGCAGGGGAGCGACCACGCGCAGGGCTTCCACTTCCATCTGGACCTGCCGAAGCTGGGCTTCCTTCTCTCGCAAAACTTCATAAACATTCTTCATCAGTGCTGGTCCTCTCGCGGAAAACTGGAGATGGTGAAATGAATGAAGGCATCTTAGCTGCGTTGCGGGGGCAAGTAAAGACCCATCTCGCGCAGGTTTCCACGCAGCGACGCATTTTGCTTTTTTGGGAGATAATACTCGGCGGTGAACTCGAAGCTGCAATTCCGCTCCGCGCTGCTCGCCGCATCTCTGCTGCTGGCCTCCGCCATCTGCCTGGCGGGCGACGCAGCCGCCGCTCCATCCATCCCCAAGCCCGGGAGCCGTGCCATGAGCTTTGCCCTGGAAACCAAGGCCTTTCCCCAGGGTGGCGAGATTCCCCGCAAGTACACCTGCAGCGGCGAGAATGTTTCTCCAGCTCTTTCCTGGAGCGGCGCGCCGCCGGGCACCAGGAGTCTTGCCCTCATCGTTGACGATCCTGACGCTCCTTCCGGCGCCTTTACCCACTGGATCGTCTATGACCTGCCCGCCGGCGCGCGCCAGTTGCCGGAAAACGTTCCCCACACCAGCGACCCGAGTGGCGGCGGCCATCAGGGCCGAAATGATTTTCGCCGCGTTGGCTATGGCGGCCCTTGCCCGCCCCCGGGAAAGCCTCACCGCTACTTCTTCAAGCTCTACGCCCTCGATTCCACCCTCAACCTGCCCGCCGGTGCTTCCAGACAGGAGGTGGAACGGGCTATGCATGGGCACGTGCTCGCCCAGGCCGAACTCATGGGCAAGTTTGCCCGCTGACCGAAATCCGCCACGGAGGCACAGAGCTCACACAGGCGTTTGGGGCTGGTGAAAGATAATTTTCAGGGTGGGAGTCATGCTGAGGGCCTTCAGGCCCGAAGTATCTCGCGCAGGATGGAGTCATGCTGAGGGCCTTCAGGCCCGAAGCATCTCGCGTGCCGTACCGGATCCAGCCGCCCAGCGGCGCAAGCATGTAGCCGCATTTTGTGGCGCGGGCGCCCTCGCCCGCGTACGCCCCGGCCCGGAATCAAGCTGCCTCCTCGCCCACACTGGCGTTTGCGAGCTGGTGAAAGAGAATTTTCAGGGTGGGAGTCATGCTGAGGGCCTTCAGGCCCGAAGCATCTCGCGTGCCGTGCCGGATCCAGCCGCCCAGCGGCGCAAGCATGTAGCCGCATTTTGTAGCGCGGGCGCCCTCGCCCGCGTGCGCCCCGGCCCGGAATCAAGCTGCCTCCTCGCTCACACAGGAGCGTGGGGGCTGGTAAAAGATAACTTTCAGGATGGAGTCATGCTGAGGGCCGTCAGGCCCGAAGCATCTCGCGTGCCGTACCGGATCCAGCCGCCCGCAGCGCAAGAACGTAGCCCACGGCGTAAGCCGCGGCTGAAAAAAGGGCCGCATTTTGTGGCGCGGGCGCCCTCGCCCGCGTACGCCACCGCGTGCCCGACGTGTTCTCCATCACTTCCCTGCGTGCGCGTAATCACCGAATCGCCGGCCCCGCCAACCGACAATGACCCTAGGGGTCTTCTGCCTGACGTCGCCCTTGCCGCGACCCGGCGGAAGCGGAGGAATTTATGCCCATTTCCAAGCAAGAGGCGCTGGATTACCACTGCGGGGCGCGCCCCGGCAAAATCGAGGTCACACCCAGCAAGCCCTGTCGCACGCAACGCGATTTGAGCCTGGCCTACACTCCCGGTGTGGCCGAACCCTGCCTGGCAATTCAACAAAATCCCCACGACGCCTTCAAATACACCAGCCGTGGCAACCTTGTGGCCGTGGTAAGCAACGGCACCGCCGTGCTTGGCCTGGGCCACATCGGCGCTCTCGCCGGCAAGCCCGTCATGGAGGGCAAGGGTGTCCTCTTCAAGCGCTTTGCCGATATTGATGTCTTTGACCTGGAAGTGGATAGCGCCAAACCGGAAGAGGTGATTCGCCTTTGCCAGTTGCTGGAGCCCACCTTCGGCGCCATCAACCTGGAAGACATCAAGGCGCCCGAGTGCTTCCAGATCGAGGAAGAACTGCGCCGCACCATGAAGATTCCCGTCTTTCACGATGACCAGCACGGCACCGCCATCATCTCCGGGGCGGCGCTGCTCAATGCCCTGGAACTGGTCGGCAAGGACATCGCCAAAATCAAGGTGGTGTTCTGCGGCGCGGGCGCGGCCGGCCTGGCCTGCGCCGCCCACTACGTGCGTCTGGGCGTGAAGCTGGAAAACATCACCATGGTGGACATCTTCGGCGTGGTTTACAAAGGACGTACCGAGGGCATGAACCCTTACCTGGAGCGTTTCGCAAGGGAAACGCCTCACCGCAAACTGGCGGAAGCGGTTGTGGGCGCCGACGTTCTGGTCGGCCTCTCCATCAAAGGCCTCTTCACCCAGGACATGATCCGCAGCCTGGCGCCGCGCCCCCTGGTGTTCGCCATGGCCAATCCCGATCCCGAGATTACCTACGAGGAAGCCCGCGCCGCCCGCACCGACGCCATTGTCGCCACCGGCCGCTCCGACTATCCCAACCAGGTGAACAACGTGCTCGGGTTCCCCTTCATCTTCCGCGGGGCGCTGGATGTGCGCGCCACCGCCATCAATGAGGAAATGAAGCTCGCTGCCACCCGCGCCCTGGCCGCTCTGGCCAAGGAAGACGTCCCCGACCGCGTCTGCCGCGCTTACGGGGTGGAGCGTCTGGCCTTCGGCCCGGACTACATCCTGCCCAAGCCTTTCGACTCCCGCGTGCTGGTCTGGGTTTCTTCCGCCGTTGCCCGCGCCGCCATGGAAAGCGGTGTGGCCCAGGAACCCGTGGACATCGCCCAGTACCGCGAGCAGCTTGAGGCTCGCCTGGGCAAGGCGCATGAAGTGGTGCGCATGATGGTGCACAAGGCGCGGGCCAAGCCCAAGCGCGTGGTCTTTCCCGAAGGCGAGAACGACAAAATCCTGCGCGCCTGCCACATCCTGGTGGACGAAAACATCGCCCATCCCATTCTCCTGGGAGGGGAACCCGCCATCCAGGCTCGGGCCGCGGAGCTGGGCGTGCCCCTGCAGGGAATGGAAATCGTGAACCCCGCCACCTCCATGTTGCAGCGGCCTTACGTGTACGAACTCTACCGCATTCGGCAGCGGCGCGGGCTGACCCTGGCGGAGGCCCGCGGCCTGATCAAGAACCGCAACTACTTCGGCTCCATGATGGTGCGCATGGGCGATGCCGACGCCCTGGTTTCCGGCGTCACCCAGCACTTCCCCGATACCATCCGCCCCGCCCTGCAGGTGGTGCAGGTTCATGAGGGCACACACAAGGTGGCAGGCTGTTACGTCATGATCACCCGCAAGGGTGAGCTCATGTTTCTCGCCGATTGCAGCGTGAATATTGAGCCTACGGCTGAGGATCTGGCTGAAATCGCCCTTTGCACCGCCCATGCCGCTCGCCGCTTCGACGTCGAGCCCCGGGTCGCCATGCTTTCCTTCTCCAACTTTGGCAGCACCAGGCACCCCCAGGTGGAAAAGATGCGGCGCGCCACCCAGCTGGTCAAGCAGGCCGATCCCTACCTGATCGTGGACGGCGAAATGATGGCGGATGTGGCCGTCACTCCCGAACTGCTGGAGCGCGACTACCCCTTCTCCACCTTGCATGGTGGCGCCAACGTGCTCATCTTCCCCAACCTTGATGCCGCCAACATCGCCTACAAACTGCTGGCCCGCATCGGCGGGGCGGAAACGCTGGGCCCCATGCTGATGGGCATGCGAAAACCGGTTCACCTGCTGCCCCGGGGCGCCGACGTGGACGATGTGGTCAACATCACCACCATCGCCGTGGTGGACGCCCAGGAAAGCGCCGCCGAGCCCGCCTGGGTGGAAGAGCTGGTGGCGGCAGAGTAGAGTCAAACTGCGGGCCGGTCCGCCCTCGAACCGGCCCTGCTGCTTACACCGGGCGCAGCGCGGATACTGGCAATAACGCGGCGCCCTTGCCTGCGATTGTCCAGGCCCCGCTCGTCTAATCTTCGCCGTGCGTCAGACGCTTGGAGATCAGCGTGGCGTGAAGCACTCCCTTCTTGTCATACTTGCCCAGGCAAATGACCCGGTCGTGATCCTTCACCTGTCCGGCATCAATCGTATTCACCTTCTTGCTGCCGTGTTCCTGGCTCGTCCACTCCGTGGAATTGTCATAGACAACATCTTTTTCCACGCCGGAGCTTACCTCGCGCACGGTCAGCTTGTTCTTATCCTTGTCACTTCTGGTGATAAAGCCCTCCCAACGGTCCTGTTTGTGCTTCTTGCCCGTTTGACTCGAGGCCGATTTATTATCCATGCCTTCCTGGCGGCCACCGGCCGCGCTCATGACCGGCGTTGCCAGGAACGCGGCCGTCAACACCAGCACCGAAAAGACACTGCACTTTGCCATAAGTCTCTTCATTTTGACTTCTCTTTCTCCGCTTGGAGCATCGCGGTGGGCCCAGCTGGAATCGGCGCGTATTTTACCCCCCTTTGCCATCCTTTGTTAGAAAACTCTGCTTAAAAACCACTTTGAAGGGGAGAGCCTCAGGGCGTCCTGGGCGCGGGCGCACTCGCCCGCGAAACCCGACTGGCACGACCGCATGACAAAGCGCCCCATGATTCTGTCGCTCGCAGCCGCTGGGGATTAGTTGATCCTGGATTCGAGCCGGCTGGTTTGGCCTGAGTCCCTTCAGCCGGCATTGCACGCGGGACCGCCATATTTAGCCGCCCGTGATTTCCATAAAGATGTTGTGCTTGCTCCAGAACGGCAGCCGCATCAGCCAATACTTCCGCTCCAGCGCCCGCCGGGCCGCGGGAAACTCCTCGGGCGCAAGAATCCGGGCGCGCGCTTCTACATCCCGCCCGCTGATGCGCCCGCTCGCGCTGCACGGCGCCACCAGCACGCAGGGGTTGTTGCGGATGCGCTTGTACTTCCACGAATCGTCCCGCGTCATCACGTAGAGCTTGCCTTCCTGTTCGGCAAACCATAGCGGCGTGCGCACCGCCTGGCCGTTCTTGCGGAAGCTGGCCAGGCTCAGGTATTTCTTCCCCGCAAGATTCGCAAATAAACTGGAAGCCATGTCCTTGTTTCGAATTCCCTGGTGCTTTCAATTTAGTTAAGTCCAGGATGGAAGTCCCGGGCTCGCACACACCCATATCCGAGTCCCGGAGGACGCCACCCATGCTGCGCGACCGCCCTCGCCTGCGGCGGAGATTGCGTGGGCACAGGCGCCCTCGCCTGTGCGGGCGAGCGAAGCTCGCCAGACCAAGAAGTAATCGAGCTCAGACCCGTAGACCGAAGGTTCAGCAGTTTCAGCCGTCTTTCCTCCGCTGATGGCGGGCACAATTGAAATCTCGGCCCCGGGAGGCACCCGCGTCGCCAGCCCTCCGGTATATCGGATGTTCTCGTTGCCCAGAAAAATATTGATGTGCTCCCGAACCTGCCCTTGTTCGGTTACGATGCGGTCCCGCATGCCCGGACACGCCGCCCACAGCGCCTGCAATGCGTCGAGCAGCGTGGCGCCCTCGGACTGAAGTTCCACCGCGCTGCGTCCGT
>DATGGJ010000141.1:0-1971 GCA_035308585.1 Terriglobales bacterium | reverse complement strand
CCTGGGCAGCCGAGCAGCTGCAGGCAGCGGTGGAAGAGGTTACGGCAAGCATCAAAACGGCACACGCTGGTCCAGGTACTAAGAAATAGAAACTCTGCGTCTCGGCGGCGAGATTTCACGTTTCTACGATCGTTCCTGCGGTGGGTTTTCAATCGTCAGTGGAAAATCTTCAATCATCAATTTCTCGCTGGCCGATTCAATCTCCCGGGTGGTTATGCATCTGTCGCTCTACTGACCAGATCGCTTCCTGGCTGTGCTCATAGGGGTACATGTGCACCATCCAGCCGAAGACGTGGGGAAGGAACCGCCCGCCTGCCGCTTCGCACTGATCCTTGGTGTAGATTGACCCGCGCAGCCCGAACTGCGGATGCGGCTCCAGCATCTCCTGGCGGCGGTCCTTGGGCGGCAGGCACAGGTTCACGTGCTGGTGCCATTGCGCGATGCTGAGCGGGACGCGCTTATTCAGCTGCTCTTCGTTCATGCGCCGCGGAGCCGTGTACATCAGCCCGATCAGCTTGTAGTCGTCGCCGTGCTTTTCGTAAAGCAGAGAGGTCGGGTGTTCGGGATTGAAGTGAAACGCCGCCTCAAAGGCATAGCGGCGGTTAGTGAAGTGGTACATCTTTTGCGGCACATTGGGCAGAAATATCTGGTAGCCCTCGCCCAGAGCCACGCGGTAGTCCTGGTATTTGGCGATGGCCTGGCGCGCTTCCTCCACAACCTTGTCGGCGCGCTCCTGGTCGCCCGGACGCAGGGGGCGCAGCGCTGTCATCTTCATGTGCGGGCCCATGTCCATGTGGTGCGATTCCATCGCTTCCATGGCATGGTCCGCGCCGGGCGGGTTGGCCATCCCCGGCATATTGGACATATCCTGATTTTGCGCGGTGAGGGTGGCGCACAAGAACACCACATACAAGCTGAGCTGGAGTCCACGAATTTGCATTGCAATTCTCGGCGCGCCCGGGGTCTCGGCGGAGACGACAGGTCCACCAACGTGCGGCGGCGCTACAAGGTTTAACCCCGTATCAGTGGGCAGGTTGCTGGGGAAGCAGATTTTTGGCGGGAGTTACGGCGGTAACCGCAGCTTGCAGGCCGGCGGCCTGGGCGGCGGCATCCTTGCCGGAGCGGACGCAGTCGGGCACGCCGATGCCGCGATAGCCGTTTCCGGCCAGCGCCAGCCCCGGCAATTGCTGGCGCAGGCGCTCAATCCGCTCCAACCGTTCCAGATGTCCGACCCCGTACTGCGCCATGGCGCCCGTCCATTTGTAAACCCGGCAGAAAAGTGGCTGGGCGGTGAGCCAAAGGATTTCGCGCAGTTCTTTGCGCACGGTGGCCTCGATCTGCTGGTCTGACCAGCCGAGAACCTCCTCATCCCGCGCCCCGCCAAGAAAGCAGCGGATGAGAGCCCGGTCATTGGGAGCGCGGTGCGGGAATTTGTTGTGCACAAAGGTGCAGGCCAGCATGCGCTTGCCTTCGCTGCGCGGCACCAGGAACCCGAAACCAGGCGGCAGGCGGAGCCCGGCGCGTTCATATCCCAGCGTGACCGTCACCGAAGAACTGTAGGCGATGCCGCTCAGTTCCGCGCCCAGTTCCGCCTGAACTGGAGCCAGCAGCGCGGCCGCCCTGGGGGCCGGTGTGGCCAGTATGACTGCATCAAACTTTTCAGCGCCGCCGTTATCCCACATCACTGACCACGAATCATCTTGTGGCGGGGGCGCCCCCGTCCGCGGGCTCTCCCGTCGGATTTCTCGCACCGTGGTTCCCGTGCGTAGAGCCTCACGCGGCAGGCGCCTAAGAATCGCTTCCACCAGTTGTTGCATGCCATCTTTCAAAGAAGTGAACAGTGGCCGCGCAGGCGCCTTGCTGCTGGCCATGCGCTTGCGGGCGGCCAGCATGCCCCGGCCCAGGCTGCCGTGTTTAGCCTCCATTTCGGCGAAGCGCGGCAGCACCGCTCGCACACTGAGTCCCGAGGCT
>DATGGJ010000140.1:0-4122 GCA_035308585.1 Terriglobales bacterium | reverse complement strand
TGCCGTCAATGGGCTAAGCAAGCCGAAGTTGACCACGAAGAGCTGCCCCTGGGGATCGCCGATGGCGTTCACGACATTGCAGCCCAGCAGCGCACAGGTCAAATTGATTCCCGGGAGGCCAAGCGAATCACGGACGACCAGCCGGCTCTGCGCTGCTGCGGACGAGGGGAAAAGTGTCAGCAAGAACAGCGCCGCACACATCAGAATGCCGCTTCTCCAACCGCGCTTTCCTTTCGAGTTTGGATCCTGAACTTCCATGTTCCCCTCTCCTGTGGTGCGCACCATATTAGGAACTGTTGCGATTTTCAGCTACTTACCGCTGTAATCGTTTCCGGTGCGTCCTCGTAATCTGTTTTGCTCACCAAAGTCACCTGCCTGGTCACATGGTCCGGTCGGCAAGGTGATACAGACTGTTCGCCCCAAATCCACTTCGATGGCCAGCTGCATTTCTGCCTCGGCCGCAACCTCGAGGTGAAATTCGCCGAAATTCGAAGTTGAGGTCCGCTGCAGCGGCTCGCCTTGCCGGTTGAGCAGGGCCACCGGGACGGACTGCGGGGCCAGGCGCAGGGTTCTAGCATCCAGCACCTGGCCAACAATGGATAAGGCCTTGGAATTGGCGTGCTTATCAATGCGCAGATCAATGGTCAACCCCTCCGCTTCGTACACCATCTGCCGGGCCATGGCGCTGCCCGAGCGAATGCCGGCCGGAAGCGGCTGCGCAAAGCTGTCGAAAACCAGGCTGGCGAAGGAGCGACCTGCGGGGGCCGCAAGTTTCGCGGCTGCAAACTGAGCCTTTGCCAGACGAACCTTGTCTGGGGGAGGAGTAAATTGCTTTTCCTTGGCGGCAACGTTCATGAATGACTGCCATAGAGCCGCGGCGCTGGAGCAGGAGGCGCATCCGCTCGCCAAATGAGATTTGATGGCTGACTTCGCTTCCGGCGTGCTGTGGCCGCGTACGAAGTCGGCCCAGGCGGGTTCCGCAATATGTTCCACTCTTTTCTCCAAATGGGGATTTGTGTAAGCCGTAATCGAGCCCGTTTTCCGGCTTTCATTTCATAAGGGGAGGCCGACCGCCAAAAAATATAGGGGAGCGCGAAAATCGCTTAGTCCTTGCCTATCAATACGAAAGGCGCCCAATAAAAAGGATGAGGATGGGTGTTTCTGACTTCTTTCATCGCCTGCTGCAGGGCAAGCGCCCGTGACTCCCCCGCCTGCAGCCGGCGGTAGAAAGCGGCCATAAAGTCGCGCGTGCTGCCGTCCTGCACGTCCCACAGGCTGAGGACCAGCGACTGCGCGCCCGCCTGGAGAAAACCCCGGGCCAAACCGATCAGTTCGTCACCCGGGCTGACCACGTTCAGTCCGGTGGCGCAGCCGCTCAGCACCACGATTTCCGCCGGCAACTTGAGCTGATAAATGTCATAGACGCTGAGGTACGACGTCCCCAGCCGGATGGAAGAAAACATGGGGTTGTCCTGGCGGAAGTAGCCGTGGGTAGCAATGTGAAGGCAACGGCAACGCGGCCCCAAGGTTCGCAGCGCTTCCTCGGTCGCCTCGGCACCCAGGAGCAGTTGCGAATCCGGCAGTAGCGCGCTTACCGCCCTGGCCTCATCTTCAATCGAAGGCGCCAGCTCATCGCCAACTCCCATCACCAGCGCGGACCCCTCGCGATTAATCTCCTTGTTCTTACACACCGCGTACACGCTGGCGCTGGGCGCATAGGAAATCGAGAACTGGTCAATCAGGTAACTCTGGCCGTCATACAAGGCATGGAAAGGAACATGATGCAACTGTCCGTGAGGCACGAACACCAGGTGCTTCTGGCGGAGAAGAGGCCGGAGCGGCGCCACCAGCTCCTGATAGAGGCCGTGGAGGTGCCCCTGAATGGAGGCGAACATGGCATCTTTGAACTTCTCGACGTATTGCGGGTCCAGGCGGAATTTGGAAAGCTGAAAACGCATCAGCTGCAGCAGCTTGCGGACCCGGGGTTGCAGGGTGATGGCGGCGAAGTCGGAGGTCTCGCGGGTGAGAACGCAGGCCAGCACCCGCTCCTGAACAAAAAAGTACTCAACCAGGGCGGTATCTTCGCCCAGGGCCGCGCGAATTTCCTCCAGCGAGGTGACCGCGGGAATAGCGAAGCCGGCCTCGTTGGCCTCGGCCACCGTCGCCTCGTGCAAAGCGCGCATCAGTTCGGCCTCACGGTCCTGTGCCTGCCGCTCCAATTTTTGTATGCGCTCTGGGGAGTGGCTCTCCGGCTGTAATTGCTCGCGCTCGATCAGGTTGTAATACCAGTTCAGTTCCTCGCGCAGGCTGCGGATGGAGCGCACCAGTTCGCTCTGGCCGGAATCCTCCGCTGTGGACAGGCGGGCGGGCTGGACCATCAGGTCCAGGAGGCTGCGCGATTTCGCCTGCTCGATGTAGTCGAAGATTTCTTCAAAATTGCCGCGGGTACGCAGGCAGATGTCAACCAGGTGCTCGTAAATTTCAGCTTTATTGCTGAAAAACGCCATTTTCAGCTCTTCGCCGCGCAGCTGGCCGCGAATCTTGTCGAGGGCCTGACGCGCTCCCTCGTAGGCGGCAAATGCGGCGCTGTCGTCGCTCCGAGCGCGCTCGATCTCTCCCAGCAGAAACCCGGCCTGATAGCTCAGCAGCGGCGACTCCTGCCCATAGAGCCGCTGCATGGCCGCCATGCAATGCTGGTACGCCACCGGAATTTCCTGCATGCGCAGTGCGATGCGCGCCAGCAGGAGCTCCGCCATTACCGCCTTGCCGCGCACGTTGGAGGGGGCGAAGAACTCGCGCGCCCCTGCGGCCAGCTGACGGGCTTCGAACAGCCTGCCTTCCTGCAGCAGCACCAGCGCCTGATACAGATCCAGTAGCGAGGGCCAGACCTGGTTCTTCTCCTGAACGAACAGTTGCCTGGCCTGGGCAAACAGTTCCAGCGCTTCGAAAGGCTGGCCCTGGCGTCCGGCGGCGACGGCGGCAAACACCAGGGTCTTGGCCGCTTCGTAACCCATGGCCAGCCCCTGGAACTGTTGCTGCGCTGCGCGCGCCAGATTCGCTGCCTCACTATTAAGGTTCAGCTCGAGATAAATTTCCGCCAGGTCCAGGTTGCACAAGGCCAGCTGGTACTTGTCATCGGCCCTCTTGCCGCTGGCTAAGGCTTCATGCAGCATCTGGATGGCGCGGCCGTATTCGCCGCGAAGAAAATAAAGGTAGGCGATGTTGTAGTCCGTTTGCGCCACCAGGATGGGCATGTTTTTCTGCTGGCAATGAACTCGCGCCAGGCGATGCGTTTCCAGCGCTTTGGCGAATTCGTTCAGGCTGATGTAGCAGGTGGAGAGATTGCTGAGCACCGCTGCCAGCCCCTCGGCATCGTCGTGTTTCAGCAATTCGCGATATGCGCGTTCGTAGCAGTCCCGGGCTTCTCCGAAGCGGTCCTGCCGGTGGTAGATGTTGCCGGTATTGATGTCGAGACGGGCGAGGCGGAGAGCATCGCCCTGCTCGGCGAAAATGGCGCGGGCGCGCTCGGCTGCCGACAGCGCGCGCTCATACTGTCCCAGCAAAAGAAGTGGCTGGATGCATCCGCTCAGAGTGCGCCCCAGTTCCACTCGGTTCCCTAGTTCCTCAAAAACGGCGATGGCGCGTTCGTGGAAATCAACAGCCGTGGCGTGCTGGTCAATGGCGTACAGTGCGTTTGCTTTGCAGCGCAGGCTCTGGGCCAGGGCCAGCTTGTCCCCCAGGTTTTCTGAAATTGCGACCGCTGCGTCGGCAAGCCGCAGCGCCCTGACCGTGTCCACCCGCACCAGTTGGCGGACCCGGTTCGAAAGCTCCTGCACGAACGCAGCCCGCCACAGCGCCCTATTCTCGGCAATGAATCGCGCCCGGCCGTTCTCGTCGGCAAGGGCCGACAATTGCGCGATTACTCCCTCCACATCCGGGGCTGGGGATGCGCCCGCGCTCATTTGAATCCCAGCCTTTCCAGTTGCTGGCGCAGATGGGTGAGGCAGCGCCCGCGAATAAAGCCGATGGAGCCGCTGGCAAGATCCAAGGTTCGCGCGATCTCCTGGTAGGGACGGGCAGGGCTTTCATAAAACAACATGCGCACCAGGCGCTCGCATCGGG
>DATGGJ010000139.1:0-2110 GCA_035308585.1 Terriglobales bacterium | reverse complement strand
GCGATGGTGCTCTTGCCCGCCCCGGCCGGGCCGTCAATAGCGATGGTCAGCTTTAAGCTTGGCTTTTTGTCGGTCGTCAAGTGTTGATCAGCCAGGTTTCAAAGTTTCAAGGTTTCAGGGCCGCTCCTCCGCGGGCGTCATCCTGAGGGCCTTCGGGCCCGAAGGTTCGGCGCGCCCAACGAACGTCCGTGTGCTGGACGCGCGATGGTTCGCGGCTGAAGCCTCTCCGCACGACGCCCACAAACCGTTCGAAACGTGGGAAACCTTGAAACCTTGCTCTTACGCCCTTTCCCGCGCGTGTTCGCTTTTTGCCGGCGATACCTGCAGCAGGGAACGGTGGCCGACGTGCACAAAAGCCAGTTCGCGCGCGGACAAAAGCGCGTTCAGCGCGTCCTTCACTTTGAAGCGGGGCACGAAGTGGGCAAAAAAATCTTCCACCTCCTGCGGTTCGGCCGCGAGCGCGCAATCCAGATACTTGGAAATCAGCGCCGAAAGCCCTTCCCCCACCGACATGTTAATGCCCTGTCGCACCGCTTCCGGCGACCAGCGGTAAAGGGCGTCCCAGGAGGCGCCCACCCGGGGATGGTAGTCCACGCGGGTGATGCGCAGTTTGGACCAAAGTTCGCCCAGGGCGTGGTCAAGAGCCGCTGCTGAAACTCCGCCGCCCAGTACCTGCAGCAGCTTTTGCCGGGAGACCGGGCCGTGATTGCGGATGACCTCAAAGGCATCGCGCGCCAGGTCGCCGTACTCGGAGCGAATGCCGGCCTTGGGGGTGCGGCGGGGGCTGCGGTCTCCCACCAGCGCATAGAAATACGGGAACACCGAGGCCGCCACCAGAAAATTATTTTCGCCGAAGAGATTGGCCTCATAGGCGGCGCGCTGGCGCAGCAGCCGCACCATCTGTTCCGTGGCCTCGCGGGCGCGGTCATCAGAAAATGCTGTCTGACAGGTGGGCAGCTGGTCCTGCTGCCCGGTGAACGCGCCAATGAAGGTGGGCACCAGCGGCATCGGCTTCTGCGGGTACATGAGGCAAAAGCCGACCGACTCCAGGAACTCGGAAAGAGACTCCAAGGTGCGCGCCGGGTTGCCCGCCACGCGCCACTTCTCCCGTCTCGCTTCCTGCAGTTCCCGATCCGTCATGTGTTTTCGTCAGTAGTGGCAGCCAACCGGCGTGAAGTGGCCGACTTCCTACTCCTGATCCCTGACTCCTGGTTTTAAATCCGCTTGAACGCCCGCTGAATGTCCTTTACAGAATACCTTAAGACCACGGGCCGGCCATGCGGGCAGGTCATAGGGCATTCCGTTTTGGCCAACTCGGCCAGCAGCCATTCCATTTTGTTCTGCTCCAGGGGCATGTTGACCTTGATAGCCGCGTGGCAGGCGATGGAGGCGGCAATGCGGCCACGCGCTTTTTCCAGGTTGAGGGCCTGCTCCTCGCTGGCGAACTGGTCGAGCAGTTCGTGCAGCATGTGCTCCACCTGCGCCGCGTCCACGCCGGCGGGGGAAACCTTTACCGCGATGGTGCGCGAGCCGAAGGGCTCCAGGTCGAAGCCGTTGCCGCGCAGTTCTTCGGCAATCTCGGTGAATACGGCCTGCTGCGCCGGGTCGAGCTCCACAATGATGGGCATGAGCAGGCGCTGGCTCTCCACCCCCTCCGCCGCCCGCTGCCGCAGAATTTTCTCAAACAGGACCCGCTCATGAGCCACGTGCTGGTCCACGATCCACAAACCGTCCTCGTTTACCGCCAGGATGAACGAATTGCGAATCTGTCCCAGGGGTTTAAGAGTGGAGAGCGAAGCCAGGCTGGAGTCGTTTTCTGCTTCCGGCTCGGGGAACGCGTCGCCGCAACTCTCGGGGCCGCCGAAGGTCTGCCGGGGAAAACGCGCCACCGGCACGGCGGCATTAGCCTCCACCGCGATGCCACCCTCAAAGTGCAGGCGCTGCGTTTCCGGCGGCAGTTCGGTCGGACGTAACGCAAAACCGGCGGGGGAATACAGTTCGCGCCAGTTGGCGGATACCGGGGTACTGCTTGCCGCAGGGGCTGCGCTGGAAAGCGCGGCGGTGGCGGTAGGCCGGGCGCCAATTTGGGCCGCGAATTGCGGCGCCGGGC
>DATGGJ010000138.1:0-2356 GCA_035308585.1 Terriglobales bacterium | reverse complement strand
GACTATCATGAAGAGTTTGCGCTCGGCTTCTATCACCTGTTTTCCGGTTGGCTGGTTTTCATTGGCGGATTTGCGATCCTTTACGGGATGGCGAAGGGCCTCGACCGGCTGCTGCGCGGCTCGAGCGGGAGGAAAGCATGAAGAGACTGACGTTTCGCTATGTGGCGGTGGTGTTGATGCTCTCGGCGACTCTGGCCGGCTATGCATTGAGCGAGCGCCGCAAGCCCGGCTCGCTCGTCCAGCCGCTGGACACGATCGGCAAGGAAGTGGACGGCTGGAAATGGACCAGTGATGAGCCGCTGGGCGAATCCATTCTCAAGCGGCTGCAGCTTACCAGCTATGTTTCCCGGATGTACGAAAAGCAGGGCACCAAGCTGGGGCTGTTCATCGCCTACTATGCGCAGCAGCGGGCCGGGGAAAGCATGCACTCCCCCAAACACTGTCTGCCCGGATCGGGCTGGGAGATTTGGAAGCACGACTCGGCGATGGTGCCGGTGAACGGCGCGCTAGTCGAGATCAACCAGTACTCAATCCAAAACGCCGGCCAGCGCATGCTGGTGTTTTACTGGTACCAATCCAAGCAGCGCATCATTGCCAGCGAATACATGGGCAAGGTGCTGCTGGCCAAAGACGCGCTTCTGAGCGGCCAGACGGCCGGCTCCCTGGTGCGCATTGTGCTGCCCGATACCCCCGCGACACCGCAGCAGGGCGTGGCGTTCGCCGCCAAGCTGATACCTGAAGTAGAGCGCTGCTTCGGCGAAGCGAACTAAGCCTCAACAAAGGGAACGCCGGGGCAGGTCACAAAAGCCCTTGATCGATCGTACCAAAATAGATACAATTAATGAGGCGTTATGGCGTAAACGTCTGCCCGCCCGGTTTTATCGCTCCGACCGGGGCCGCGAACCGGTACGGGAATGGCTGAAGAGCCTGGATGCCGATGACCGGCGTACTATTGGCGAAGACATCAAGGACGTTGAATTCTCCTGGCCCATTGGTATGCCGCTGGTTCGCTCCCTTGGGCGGGACATTTGGGAAGTGCGTAGCGGCCTGCGGCATGGTGGCATTGCCCGCGTATTATTTTGCGTGGATCGACAATGCATGGTGCTGTTGCATGGCTTCATTAAGAAAACCCAGAAAACGCCCGGCCGGGAAATTGATCTGGCGATCCGGCGCATGAAGGGAGAAGGCGCGTGAACAAGAAAAATATCGGCTCATCCTTCGATAGCTGGCTTCGCGAAGAAGGCCTGTACCAGGAAGTCAGCGGAACCGCTATCAAGCGTGTTGTCGCCCGTCAGGTGGAAGTGGCCATGCAGGAAAAAGGTCTTTCCAAAACTGAAATGGCCAAGCGGATGCGAACCAGCCGCGCCGCCCTCGACAGGCTTCTTGATCCTTCCAACTACGGTGTAACGCTAAGCACCCTCCAGAAGGCGGCTGCGGTTGTGGGCCGTGAGATTCGGGTCGAACTGGTGTAGCCCTTAACGCCCGCCCTGCATGGCGTCCAGCATCTGCTGCGCCGTCCGGATTTCCGGCAGACTGGGATCCATTTTCATGGCGGCTACCAGGTTTTGTTGGCCGCGCTCGCGGTCACCCATTTTGAGATAGGCCATCGCCACGTGAATTTTGCGACGGGCGTTGGGTTCTTTGTCGGCGGCCTTTTCCAGATAGGGGAGCGCCATGCTGTAGAGGCCTTTGTGGTACAGAATCCAGCCCATGGTATTCTCGACCGCCGGGGCGTCGGGGGCCAGTTCGGTGGCCTTCTGGGCGTATTTCAGGGCTTCATCCTGCTGATTGCCGTACTCGGCGAGATCGTAAGCTAAATTATTTAAGACCAGAATATTAGATGGCTGGATTTCGAGAATTTTCTTGTATTCTTCCATGGCGGCGGTGGGGTTGCCGTCTTTCTCTTTGATGGCCGCGAGCAGCATACGGGCGGCGATGTTCTTGTCGTTTCGCTGCAGCAGAGCGGACAGAGTGGCGGTTGCCTCTTTCTCGTGGCCTTCAGCGATGTCCAACTGGGCCAGGCCCATGTCGGCCGCGGTGAAGTTCGGATCGGCCGCCTTGGCTGCCAGCAGAGCGGCTCGCGCCTGCGGCTTCTGGCCGTTGGCGAGCGACACCTCGGCGAGCAGCTCCTGCACGCGGGCGGACTTGGGATGAGCGGCGGAGTAATCCTGCACCACCTTTAAAGCCGCCTCGGGCCGCTTCTGAGCCATGTGGCTGCGCACGATCATGCGCAACAGGCGCATATCCTCGGGGCGCTGCTGGAGAGCCTGGTTGAGCGAAACGCGGGCAGCCTCATATTCACCCTTTTCCAGTTTTAGATAGGCGTCCTGAAGCAGTAGCTCCGGAGCTTTGACTG
>DATGGJ010000137.1:0-5054 GCA_035308585.1 Terriglobales bacterium | reverse complement strand
CCGCGCCGGCGCTCTGCGCGATCGGATAGATGTTCTCCTCTACGGCAACGTGGATCTCGAATTGGACCAGCAGATTCAGGGACTGCCCAAAGCCTGGGGCCCGATGCCCTATAAGAAGACGCCGCAGACGCCGAGCCTGGGCACACCGGCGGAGTCCGACGACATCACCGGCGGCATTGGCTGGGAGGGCATGGCGCAGTTGCAGAAATTCGTGGAGAGCGGCGGGTTAATGGTTACTCTGGGCAGTGGTTCCATGCTTCCACTGGAGGCCGGGATCGTGCGTGGCGTGCGCCGGGCGGCCGGAGGCGTCCCCCGCAGCACCCAGGGTGGCGGGGCCGCGGCCGCAGCCGCATCGCAAAATGCCGCCACCCGCACTCCCGGGGCGCATGTGCGGGTCACCTTCGTCCGGCCCAACGATCCCCTGGCCTACGGCTATCCCGCGCGCACCTGGGTCTTCCGCCAGAATTATCCTCTCTATGATGTCCCCCGGCGCTGGCTGCGCATGGCATACTGCACTACCTGTCTGGACGGGCCGGAAGATCGCAGCGGAATCGTTATGCAATGGGGGGATAATGACGGCGCTCCCCTGGTGGTGAGCGGTCAGGCGTGGGGTCAGGCCGGACTTATCGGGAGACCAGCCATTCTAGACATGCCGGTAGGACACGGGCACGTGGTGGCTTTCAACTTCAACCCCATGCACCGGGATATGAACCGCGGCGACCAGCGGATGCTGTGGAACGCCATTTTGAATTGGCAGGCAATCTTGAACAGTTCGACACCCGGGAGGAATTAATTTCCGGCTCGAACCTTGGTTCGGAACGCGCATATTCCCTGACCAGCAGATGCAAACCGAGGCGGTGGCTAGGGCGTAGCCGGCTTAGATTGCAACGTCACCCGGGTTGATTCACAAGGAAGCGGCGAGCCCCTAAACGTTTTTGTGAGACGAATGTGGGCCGCCGTGATGATCTCCCGTTGTCTTCGTTGTGAGCCTTCGAACCTGATATCACGAATGATGGAGGCCCGCACATCCTGCAGTGGCAATGTGCGGCGGCCTTCCACCTGGATAATTTCGTAACCAAAGCGCCCTTCAAACGGGGGGCTCGTCTGGCCAGGCTCCAGCGACCACAGGACTTTATCAACAGCTGGTTCCATCTGGTGGTGGGAGACTTCGCCCAGATCGCCTCCCTTTTCTCTGCTGTATGGGTCGTCCGAGTCTTTCAATGCCAGTTCGGCAAAGCCCTCTCCTGCCTGAATTTGAGCGTACAGATGTTCCGCCCTGGCCTTAGCTTCCGCCGGGCTCCGATTAGACCGACTGGCCAGGGCAGCCGCATCCGAGATCAAGATGTGTCGCAGCCTTGTGCGTTGGAATTCGCCCTGGTGTGCCGCATAGTAATCCTGGATTTGAGAATCGGTGGGGTGGATGTCACCCGCTATCTTTTGGATTAATTCCGCGGCCAATCCATTTTCCTCATCCAGTTTGTTTAGATTGCCGGCGCCCAAGTCTCCACCTAAGTGTTCGCGCCTGGCTTCCTCCGCCAAGGAAACCAGAGGTCCGTACCACTGAGCCGCAAGAATGGGGTGCAGAGGATACCCTTTTGCCTGTGGCGGGGGCAGCATGGCGATGGCTCCACATAGTTCGGAAACGGTAATCGCCCGCGCCCCGACAATCATGGCAGCTCTGTTTTGGAGATTCTGGCCGGAACGAGATGTGGGTGGATTCTGCTGTCCAGCGGATGAAACGCTTAAGATCGCCACAACCAAAAAAATCCACGGTCTTGTTTGGGGGGCTGTGCAGATAAGCGTGCTATCTGGCAATGGTCCAACAAGGCATTCCATCCGGCATAACCTTTCAAATCCACAGTCTCTGTCTGCGGTTTCACAAACCAAATACCCGCGGCGTTCGCCAGAGCGCCGCGGGAACAGGCACAAAAACACAAAATGGAGCTACTGCTGGCGCAGAGCCGGCATGGGAACGGGAATGTTAAAGGTTGTCGCCCCTGCCCCAATTCCGTTTTGACAGGTATTCGGAGGAAAGGTGCACGCCGTGCTGGTCCCCTGACATCCTGCAGCCCAGAAGGTAAAACCGAGCATTCCAGCCGAGCTCCCCGCCCCGGATGGTGCAACGGTCTGGACGAAGTTGCTGGCAGCATTCTGGTCCGAGCTGGCAAAGCTGTTGCAGTCATTGTCCGTTCCCGTGAGCCAGAGGCTTCCAGTCAATTTCGCCGGAGCCAGGGGCGGAACACCGTTGTAGCCATCAATGTGCTGCGACCAATAGCTTTCCAATTTCGATACGCTGGTGTTTTGCGAAACCACCATTGCGCTGGCATAATCCAGGACTGGATTGCTGGTCGTCAGCCAGTTGGTGGTGGCGTAGTTGGCAATTTGCGTTAGATACGTATCCCCTGCACCCAGATCGATGGTCAAACGCGCCGCTTGATTTGCCCCTGTGGGGTCATAGGGCAGAACAGCGCGGTAGGCTTTGACGAAGGCATCTAAGCCAGCCAGGTTTGGATTCTTAGTGTTCTCATAATCAATTTCCATACCCACGTTGAATTGTTTAGCGGCATTGGCGGCATTGGTTCCAAGCTGAGTGGGATTGGTGGCTAGCGCGGTGTCCCAGTCCTTGGTATAGGTCTGTCCGCCGATCGAGAACTGCACGCGAACGCCCCGATTCTCGAAGTAGCTTACGGCCGTCATGTCCATTCCGTTCGGGATGCCGGCGGTATCGCCCGAGTCGGTCGTGAGGTTCATAAGCTTTACCGGTTGCACGAAGCTAAATGTCACGTTGTTCACGGACGGACTGTACGAGTTATCCATGTGACGGTCGATCATCCAGTGATTTTGGCTATCAAAGGTTGTGAGGTCCTCCGCCGTCGCCCAGGTACAGTAATCAGCGGTGCAATGCCAAGCGCTGTAAACGGAGATTGGGGTTTGGGCATGCGTGGTCAGAGTTAGAACTCCAATCAGAGAAAGCAGCACTAAGGCCCTGGACAACACTCTATTCATCTTCATTTCTATCTCCTTTATGTTTTGACGGACAGAGCCTTTCGGAATTGGCAGTCGTCCTTGGTGAACCGGGCAGCGACGAGCCAACTACAGCACCGGGTACTAAGAGAGGGCGTCATTCTGTCGCCCGTGATTAAAGTTGTCAAATCGGAAATTTTTTCGGGCAGAGGCAACTCAGGAGCTGCGAAGTGTATCCGCAGACCGCGCTGCTGGCCACGTTCCGTGATAGTGGGGTGATTCAGATATGGTGCAAGCGCTTTGTGGCGTACGGGGGATGCCGCCAGTAACTGCTGCGGCCGAAACTGGGTTACATGTCCCTGCGGGTGAGTGTGGCGGCAAGCCGTCATCCACTGGTACCGAAAGACTGGGGCGGATCCGTCTGCCGCGATTTGAACCCAGAGTATACTGCGGCAGCTCCATCATGAACTCAGGTCCAGAGTGGGCCAACAGTTCTTGACGAACGCAAACAACTGTTCGCCTCTTCCGGTTCCAATCCGAGCCCGGGAGAAACTGTGAGACTTCTTTTGCGGTATATTTTCAGGCACCATAAGGGCCGATGACCGCTTTCGAACCTCCGGGCGGGATTCCCATAACCGCGGACAATAAGCAGGCTGCGATGCCGGCCGGCAGTCCGGAATTGCTCCGGCCAAAACGCGCCATGGGCACCCTGGACCTGGTCCTGTTTTACGTGGTCACAGGCGTAAGCTTGCGCTGGATCGCCACAGCTGCCAGCGCCGGGCCCAGCGCGGTGATCATCTGGTTAGGCGCCTGGCTCACCTTTTACACGCCGCTGGCTCTTTCGGTCATCGAACTCTCTTCGCGCTATCCGCAGGAAGGCGGGCTTTACGTCTGGAGCAAACGTGCCTTCGGAGATTTCGGCGGCTTCATGAGCGCCTGGATCTATTGGACCAGCAACCTTCCGTATTTTCCCGCCGTGCTCTATTTTGCCGCGGGCAACGTCTTGTACATGCGTGGCAGCCGGTGGAACTACCTTTCCAACGACGCTCGCTTCTACATCGTGTTCTCAATCGCGGCCCTGGCCGCAGTGACCATCGTGAACGTCGTGGGGCTGGACGTAGGCAAGTGGCTGCACAATGTGGGCGCAATCGCGATGTGGCTGCCGGTAGTGATCATCGTTGTCATGGGGGCGATCGCCTGGCATCGTTTCGGGTCGGCGACCTCCTTCCATGCCCAGGGCCTGATTCCCAGCACCCACTTGAAAGACATGATCTTCTGGTCAACTCTCACCTTTGCCTTCGGTGGTTGCGAAACCGCGTCTTTCATGGGCGAGGAAATCAAGAATACGCGGCGCACGGTGCCGTGGGCGCTCTTCACCGGCGGGCTGGTGGTGACCTTTTGCTACCTGATGGGCACGGTGGGCGTGCTGCTGGCGCTGCCGCACGGCCAGGTGAGCGATCTGCAGGGACTCATGCAGGCCATTACCCGGACAGCAGAGCGGGTGGGCGTGTTCTGGATTATCCCGGTCGCCGCCGGCTTTATCGCGCTCAGTAACCTGGGAGCGGCGGGCGCCTATCTGGCGGCCGTGGCCCGCCTCCCGTTTGTAGCCGGCATTGACCGTTTTCTGCCGCCGCTGTTCGGAAAACTGCACCCACGCTGGAAGACTCCTTATGTCGCCCTGCTCCTGCAGGCCGCTTGTGGCGTGATCTTTGTATTTCTGGGACAGGCCGGAACCAGCGTGAAGGGGGCATATGACGTGCTGGTGAGCATGGGCATAATCACCTACTTCATTCCCTACTTATTTTTGTTTGGCGCGATGTTCCGCCTGCAGCGCGACCCCGCCGGCGCGGAGGTCATTCGCGTTCCCGGAGGCAAGCCTGTGGCTCTGTTGCTTTCATGCGTTGGCTTCACCACCGCGCTGCTTACCATTGTGCTTTCTTTTGTTCCCAGCCCGGGCGAGGCTAACCCGGCGCTGGCCATCGTCAAAGTAACCGGTGGAACCGCCATATTAGTCGCGGTGGGAGCTCTCCTGTACTGGCTGGGCAGAAGAAGGGCGCACCCGGCGCCCCCTGACCGTTCGATGATTTGAA
>DATGGJ010000136.1:0-10602 GCA_035308585.1 Terriglobales bacterium | reverse complement strand
CGCGGGTGGCGCTCCGGCTGCGCCCAGGCAGACAGCGGATGGGATGATTGACCGCACGGTAAAGCTGTACATCGGCGGCAAGCAGGCGCGGCCGGATTCGGGTTACAGCATGGAAGTGCGGAACGGGAAGGGCGAACTCCTGGGCGAGGGGCCGCTGGGCAACCGGAAAGATATACGCAACGCGGTAGAAGCGGCGCGCAAGGCCGAAAGCTGGGCGAAAGCGACGGCGCACAACCGGGCGCAGGTTCTTTATTACATGGCAGAAAATCTGTCGCTGCGCCAGGAGGAGATCGCGCGCCGGCTGAGCGCAGCGGTGAGCGAGAAGCAGGCGAAAAAGGAAGTGGCGGCCAGCATCGAACGGGCGTTTTCCTATGCCGCGTGGGCGGACAAGTTTGAAGGCGCGGTACACAATCCTCCCTTCCGCATGATTGCCATTGCCATGAACGAACCAGTGGGAACTGTGGGAATTGTCGCGCCCGATGAAGCGCCGCTGCTGGGGCTGTTCTCGCTGGTGCTGCCGGCCATTGCCGCCGGGAACACGGTGGTAGCGGTTCCGTCGGAAACCTATCCGCTCATCATCGGCGACCTGTACCAGGTTTTCGATACCAGCGACCTGCCGGCAGGCGCGGTGAACCTGGTAAGCGGACAGCGGTCGCAGCTTCTGAAAACGCTGGCGGAGCACGACGGGGTGGACGCGATCTGGTGCTTTGCCGACGGCGACAGCGCCGCCGCGGCCAAGTCGCTTTCCGCCGGCAACCTGAAACAAGTGTTTACGAACGAAGGCCGCGCCATCAACTGGTTCGACGGGAAGCAGGGGGAGGGCCGCTGGTTCCTGGAACACGCCACCCAGGTGAAGAACGTCTGGGTTCCCTACGGCGAATAAAAGCACAGCCGCTCCTGAGCTGACGCCACAGAGTTCCATTTTCGGCAAGGCAGCGTCCGTCCCGGCCGACCCGATTCCGAAATCGTCTGTTGACATGCCCGGGCCCGCTGAATACACTCGGCGTTCTTTACGCGGCCTTCAGCGTTTATGGCGAAAAGACCCCGAATCGCAGTGGTAGGCAGCGCCAACATAGATCTCACCACCTTCACCGAACAGTTTCCGAAGCCGGGCGAAACCATCTTCGGGCAGAAATTCGACCTGGGATTCGGCGGCAAGGGGGCCAACCAGGCAGTGGCGGCCCGCCTGTGCGGAGCCGAGGTCACCATGGTGGCCCGAGTGGGGAAGGACCTTTTCGGCGAAGCGACCATCGAGAATTTCAAAAAGCAAGGCATTGACACCCGCCACGTGAAAGAAGTGGAGAGCCTATCAAGCGGGGTGGCGCCCATCTTCGTGGAACCGAATGGGCAGAACCGGATTTTCGTAGTGAAAGGAGCCAACGAAGCGCTGAAACCGGCGGATGTGGACGCGGCGGCGGAGGCGCTGCGCCAGGCCGACTGCATAGTTTTGCAGTTCGAGATTCCTTTGGCCACGGTGTATTACACGATTGGGTTCGCGCGCCAGAACGGCATCCGCTGCATCCTGAACCCGGCGCCTGGGCAACCGGTAGACATGGAGGCCCTGGCGGGATTGGATTACCTTGTGCCCAACGAGAGCGAGGCGGAAAGCATAACCGGAATGCCGGTGGGAAACCTCGCCGAGGCGGAGAAGTGCGCGCAGAAACTGCTGGCGGGCGGTATTCGCCGGGTGATCATCACGCTGGGAGCCAACGGCTGTCTGTTGGCGGGACCGGAGAAGCGCGAGCATCTGCCCGCATTTCCTGTGCGCAGTATTGACAGCACGGGGGCGGGTGACGCATTTATCGGAAGTTTTGCCGTGTTTCTGGGGGAAGGCCTTCCGGAACGCGAGGCGTTGCGGCGGGCCAACCTGTACGCGGGGCTTTCTACCGAGGCGGTGGGAACGCAGAAGTCTTTTTACGATCGCGCCCGCTTCGATGCGGCATGGGCCGCCCAAATGCAGTCCAGTTACGCCTCTCCCTCGCCGTAGGAACAGCCAAAAAACCGCTGCCAGCGCAAGTGCGCAACTCCACCGAAGGTGAACAGGCGGTCTGTGGGCGAGAAGGCGGCGTAAGCGAGCAGGGGAAAAGCGATTTTTCGCTTGACAAGGGACGGAGTGAGAGGAAAATTGCGCAGACTGTCATCTTGATTCGATTCAAAGCGGGCCTGGTATAGCGGCGCAAGCTCAAGACGCGCCGACCTGTTATCTGTGGGGTTGAACAAATTCAGACTTGGCATTCGGCGCGACGCCGCCGACCGGGGGTAATTATGCAGGCTAACCGTACCCTGTGCAGGGTATTACTGGGCACATTTTTGCTTGCCGTCTGCCCGCTGATGTATGGGCAGGCCACGGGCAGTTTCTTCGGCACAGTCGCGGACACGACCGGCTCCGTGATCGCGGGCGCCAAGGTGACGATAACCGCGCAAGAGACCGGCGTATCGCGCGACGCCACCACCGACCAGACTGGACATTACCTGATCCCGCTGCTGCCGGTGGCCACCTACACGGTGAAAGTGTCCATGCAGAACTTTCAAACGGTGACGCAGACCAATCTGCGCCTGCAGGTGGATGAACACCGCGAGCTTGACTTCACGCTGCCTCCGGCATCGGTTTCACAAACCGTGGAGGTGAGCGCCACCGAGGTGGCGGTGCAGACCGCTGATCCGACGCTGGGGCAGGTAATTACGTCGCAACAGGTGGCGCAGCTGCCCTTGAACGGGCGCGATTTCGTGCAGTTGGCGACTCTCACGCCGGGCACCACCCAGGAAACCAATCCGCAAAGTTTCTTTAATGGTGGCCCCAGCAGCGAGGTGTCGGCGCGCGGAACCTACTCGCTTTCCGTGGGCGGATCGCGGGCACAGAGCACCGACTGGCTGCTTGACGGCAATGACAACAACGAATTGACCGCCGGCGGGATTTCCATTCTGCCCTCCATTGATGCCATTCAGGAATTCAAAGTTCTGACCTTCAACTACTCGGCGGAATACGGGACGCGAGCGGGTCCGACGGTGCTGGTGACCACCAAGTCGGGCACTAACAATTTCCATGGTTCCGTTTTCGAGTTCTTCCGCAACACGAAGCTGGACGCCCGCAGCTTCTTTGCGGCCAGCCGGGAGCAGTTTAACCTCAACCAGTTCGGCGGAGCCCTGGGCGGGCCTATTCAAAAAGATAAGACGTTCTTTTTCGCCGACTACCAGGGCAAGAGGCAGCGCCATGGAATTCCCTTTCTGGGCGTGATTCCGACGCCGCAAATGAGAAATGGGGATTTCAGTAATGACCCCTTTATCTCCGGGCTGCTTACCAACCCCTTCGCCACGGGGAGCGAGCCTGCGAACTTTCAGTGTGTGCCGGGCACCAAAACCTCCGAACCGATAAATGCGGATGGAAGCCAGGTGGCGGGCACGCCGTGCAACATCATTCCTCAGGCGCTGTTCGATCCGGTCGGCAAGAAAATGATCGATTTATATCCCAACGCCAGCAACACATTCGGGCCGCTGGGGACCAACTATACGAACGTGCCGGTACGCTCCCTGGGGGAGAATGAATTCGACATCCGCGTGGACCACAATTTCTCTCCCAAGGATTCAATGTTTGCCCGTTTCAGCTACGACCAGGCGACCTCGTTCGTTCCCGGAGGTTCGCCGGGATTTGCCGAGGCCAGCGCCTTTGCCAGCACGCAGAACATCACCAACCACGCGCGCAACATAGCCGTATCGGAGACGCACGTCTTTTCCGACCGCTCCGTCAACCAGTTGAACCTCGGCTACAACCGGATTTTTAACCACATTCTCTCCTTTGGCGACAAAACCTGCGAAAGCGCGAAGCTGGGGATCCAGGGCGCCAACCTGGACAGCAGCTGCCCGGGCGCGCCCCCGGGACTATCGCAGTCTGGCGTGGACTGCATGAGTTGCGGATTGAGCTCCACGCTAATGGGCAACTACTGGGCGCTGGGAGACCGCGGGTTTGCGCCCTTCCAGGGCGGAACCAATGTGTTCGATATTTCCGATTCCTTCGACATGATCCGCGGAAAGCACGATATCAAGGTTGGCGGCCAGGTTCGAGCCCAGCAGATGAACGTGGAAACCAACGCCTTCCAGGACGGCTTCCTGATTCCCTTTGCGGTTACGGGGGACACCGCCGCCGACCTGCTGCTTGGTCAGGTAGGGCTGGGAATTCACGACCAGACGTTCCTTGGGGCTGTAACCGGACGCCGCTGGAAGATGTTTCGTCCCTTTGTTCAGGATGACTGGCGGGTCACCAAGGACTTGACTTTGAATCTGGGCGTGGCCTGGGCGCTGGTAACGCCCATCACGGAGGCGCACGGGCGGCAGGCCAACTTCGATTTTAACAGCGGAAAATTGCTGGTGACCGGACCGCTCTCCGGCATCACTTGCAGCATCTGCGTGCCCAGCGATGGCGCGGTTGGCATTCAGTTCGATAAGAGCGCGGTGGAGCCGAGAATCGGTTTTGCGTGGAAGCCCATGGGGAGCCAGAACACGGCGATCCGCGGCGGCTATGCCATCTTCCACGATTCATCATGGAACCAGGGGGCACAGGGTTTGTGGGAAAACCCGCCCTACCTGGCCGAATCAGATAACTTCAATAACTTTCAGAACTGCCCCTTCCGCAATACCACCATCAACTGCGGCCTGGCGCGCGTTTTCCTGCAGCCTAATCTGCAACCGATCACTGCTCCGCCGAACCCAGCCACGTTCCCCGGGACGCTGCAGTCGCAAAACCTGAATTTCAAGCAGGGCATGATTCAACAGTTCAACGCCAACGTTGAGCGGCAATTGCCGGGAAACGCGGTGTTGACCGTCGGCTATGCCGGTTCGCGCAGCACCCACATCCTGGTGGATGGCCTGAATATGAACGTAACGTCTCCCTCGGCATGCGGCGTTGTGCCCGGTTACACCCTGGGCTGCGGGCGTAGCACGAGCACACCACCGTACCCCGGGTTCGGAATCATCTCCAACAACAACGACGTGGGCCGGGCTAAGTACGATTCCCTGCAGGTAAAGGTGGAGACCAAGAGTTCGCGACACGGCCTGTATGCGTTATTGGGTTACACCTATGCGCGTACCTACGATTCCGGATTCCCGGATGGCCTGGGCACGCCTCCGGGCGCGACCTACTGGCCTTTGCCGGGAACGCAAAAGCTGGATTGGAGCCTGTCGCAGATTAACCTTGACCACCAGTTCACGGCCAGCGTTCTCTACAATCTGCCCTTCGGCAAGGGCAAGCATTTCGGAGCCAATTGGAATGGAGCAACCAACACTATCCTGGGCAATTGGGAGGTGGATGTAATTGAAAAGGCCACCTCCGGGTTCCCGCTATTCGTGGTCACAAGCGACAACAAATCCGGGACCTTCTTCCAATGGAACGGAAACGGCATCAACCGGCCAGATATGGTGGGCGATCCCAATCAACCAGGTAACGTAGCCGCCAATCCCGGCTGCGCAGGTCCGGCGCAAGTGCACACGCTGACCGCATGGTTCAATCCCTGCGCTTTCATGGCGCCGGCGGTAGGAGAGCTGGGGAATTCTCCCCGCGCGCCGGTTTCCGGTCCACGCTTCGTCAACACGGACCTGTCGGTGATTAAGCATTTCCGCTTGCATGAAAGGATGCAGATGGACTTCCGGGCTGAATTCTTCAACCTGCTGAATCACCCCCAATTCTTCCTGACGGGTGGTGGCAGCGGCATGCAGGACATAAACCAGGCGGCCAGCTTTGCCGTGGTCAATGAGACGGTAAACAACCCACGGGTGATCCAGTTTGCGCTCAAGCTGATGTTCTAAGTCAAGGCTGGGGAGAACCATTGCAGCGTCGGCTTGGGAAATTCATGGGACGGGGCTTGTGGTCACTGGCGTTGGCTTGCGCGCTGGCCGCAAGCCTTTGCGCTCCCGCAGCCAGCCAGAAAATCAAAGTCATAGTAGATCAGGATGCGCGCGGGCCAGGCACAAGCGACCAACAGGCCATCCTGGTGTTCCTGCAATCGGACAAGTTTGAGGTACTGGGCGTCACCACGGTAAGCGGCGACCAATGGGTGAAGGAAGAAACCCAGCACGCGCTGCGCATGTTGGAAATTGCCGGCCGCACCGACGTTCCCGTGATTCAGGGCGCCGAGTTCCCCCTGCTCAACTCCAAAGCGGAAACCGAACGCTGGGAAGCGCTTTACGGCAAGCTGGCGTACAAGGGCTGCTGGACGGATTTCTTCCCCGCGCGGCGGTCCACCATCTACGAGGAGCATTATCACCCGCCCGACGTGGTGCCGGAGCTGCCAGAGGGCCAGCCGCACACCCAAGCGCTGCCGGGAACAGCCGCGGAATTCATAGTAAAGATGGTGCACAAGTATCCCGGTGAGGTGGTGCTGTGGGCGGGCGGCCCGCTGACCAATTACGCGCTGGCGCTCAAACTGGACCCGGCAGTGGCCACGCTGGCCAGGGAATTTGTGCTCATGGGCGGCGGCCTGTACGCGGATAAAGGAGCGATTGACGCGGGGGCGATAGACGCGCGGCGGGAATTCAACTGGTGGTTCGATCCGGAAGCGGCGCGCATCGTGCTGCGCGCGCCCTGGAAAAGACTCACCATCACGCCCATTGATATTTCGGTTAAGACGCGCTTCACGCCGCAGATGCAGGCGGAGATCGCGAAGGCCAACACGCCGGTCACCCGCTACCTGGATAAGTATTCCCTGCCTGGCTACATGTGGGACGAAATCGCAGGCGCGGCCCTGATTGACCCTTCCATCATTACGGTGCAGAAGCAGATGTACGTGGACATTGACGTTGACCACGGGGCGAGCTACGGCAAGACCCTGTTCTGGGATGCGAAAGCCCAAGTCCCGGCCTACGAGCGGCTGGCGAATGTGCAGTTCGATTTGAACACGCAGAAGTTTTATAAGCTGTACATCAACCTGATGACCCGGCCGGAGCGCCACTGAGCCCGCCATCGCACCGGCGCCAGATTGAGCTCACAATGATAAAACGTGGCTTACGGCGGACGGCAGCTTCCTTCCTGCTGCTGGCGAGTTGCCTGGCTTGGGGCCAGGGGCGGCGGAAAATCATCATTGACGAGGATTGCTCGGGCCCTGGAGGCAGCAACCTGCAGGCTCCGCTGGTGCTGATTCAATCGCCGCAGGCAGAGGTGCTGGGCATCACCGTGGTGAGCGGCGACCAGTGGCGGGATGAAGAGGTGGCCCACATGCTGCGCCTGCTGGAGATCATGGGGCGTACCGACATTCCGGTAGTGCCGGGGGCGGTGTTTCCCCTGGTGAGGCAGCGCGAAGAGACCCTGCTGTGGCAGAGGCGTTACGGCAAAGTGGCTTACGCAGGCGCCTGGGACGACCGCTGGTGGCACCAACCCTTGGTGATTCCGGCGCTTCCGGAAGGAAAACCGGCCAGCAAACCGGCTGACGAAGATGCCGCGCATTTCCTGATCCGCATGGTGCGCAAATACCCGCACCAGGTGACCATCTATGCCGGCGGCCCCATGACCGACCTGGCGCTGGCCATCGCCCTCGACCCACAATTTCCGCAACTGGCGCGGGAGTTGATCTTCATGGGCGGAAGCCTGAATCCGCAGACCGATGATCCCGAGTTCGCCACCAATCCGCGCCACGAATTCAATTTCTGGTTCGATCCGGAGGCGGCCGAAATTGTCCTGCGGGCGCCATGGAAAAAGATAGTCGGAACGCCGACGGACATTTCCATCAAGACACGACTGACGCCGGCCATGATGCAGCAGATCAAAGCGAGCGGAACTCCGCTAGCACAATACCTGGCGCGGTATTACCAGCAAGGTCTGGGAGCCGACTACATGTGGGACGAGCTGACGGCTGCGGCCTGGCTGGACCCCAGCCTGATCATCAAACACGAACTGCGCTACATGGGGGTGGACCTCGGCCGGGGGGCAGCATACGGCAATACCCTGACCTGGACGGAGCAAGACCAGCCACAATTGCGGCGGCAAGCGGTAGAAATCCAGCAGGAGTTGGATACGGTCCGGTTTTATCGCATGTTCATCGGCCTGATGAGCGTGGCCACGCCGCCGACGAAATGAGGAGAGAAGAAGCAGCTAGCGGGGTTGCGAGGCGGAAGTTGGAGTGCGCAATGTGTACACGAACTGCTGCATGTGGCTGCGCTCGCTTTCGGCCTGCTGCGCTTTTTCCTTGGCGAGCTGGTCGTAAAGCTGCAGTTCGGCGCGAGCTTTGCGCTGGTCGCCGGTACGCATGTAGGCCTGGGCCAGGCGGTAGTGCGCCTCCGGCAGCTGGGGACTGGCTGCGATCGCCTGCTGATAGGAGGAAATTGCTTCCGGGTACTGTTTCTGTTGGGCATACAGAATGCCCAGTTGCAGGTAGGCGTCGCCAAAAGCGGGGTCAAGACGCGCCGCTTTTTGCAGGAGGGAGACCACTTGCGGCAGGTTGCCGGATTTTCCCCTGGCCTGAGACTGCTTCCATAGACTGAGCGCGTAGTAATAGTTGGCGTGAGCGTCTTGCGGCCGCAGCTGGGCGAAGCGCGCCAGCCGTTTTGCGATGTCCGGTGATGGAACAGACTGCACCTCCTGGATTTTGCCCAGGAAGAGATAAGGATGGGAATCGGCAGGGTCGAGATCGGAAGCCTGGCAAAGATAACCGGCCGCGCGCTGATAAGAACCCTGCGCGAACCAGGCAACGCCCAGGCCAAGCAGGAGGCGGACCGAGTTGGGGAACAGGCGGCTGCCTTCACTGAACACCTGGAGGGCGGGCTCAGTGGCACGATGGAGGAGAAGTTCGGCGCCCCAGTCGAAGAAATTGGGCTCGCTGGGGTCGAGCCGGGCGGCGCGCTGGTACTCGCTGGCCGCTTGGAGAGAGTGGCCGCTCTTTTCCTCGACGTCACCGAGCAAATGATGAAGCTGGGGGCGATCGTCTGCGGCCAGCTGGGTTTGCAGTATGGCGCGGGCGGGTTCGTATTCGCCGCTATTGGAATAGGCGAGTGCGAGGTCATAGTTGTTCTGGTAATCGGCGGGCTTGAGCCGCTGCGCCCGCTGGAGATACGGGAGCGCCTGGCGCGGCTGTCCCTGGTCGAGCAATAGTTGGCCTAACCGGCGGTTGGCGTCGAAGTCGGCGGGTTCGCGCTCCGCGGAAGAGCGCAGCGTTTCCTCGCTGACCGCGGATTTGGCGGGGAGGGATGAGGGCGAAGTGCCGCCCAGGGTCACCACTTCTTTGGTCAATTCGTCCTTGGCGGGAGCGGTGGCATTGGAACCGTGGCCGCCGAGATTGGTGGGATCGGTAACTCCGGCAATGGTGAACTGAGGTTCGTCGAAAAATTGCAAGGACCCGGAAGAATTCTGGGCGGGTGGGAGGGTGAGCTTGAGGCTTTTGGCCTTCCCAGCGAGCACAATGAACGGCTCCAAAGACGTGCTGCCGTATCCGGCCATTTCCGTGCGCAGTGTATAAGTACCGGGATGAAGCGCGGTAAAGCGGTAACGGCCGTGGATGTCCGTGCGACCGTTCAGGATGTGCGCTTCCCCTTGCAACTGCAGGTGGACGGCGGCGCCCATGAGCGGCCGGCCTTGCGAGTCGCAGACCGATACCTGCAGCGAACCGGTGGAGAGTGAGTTTGAAGATTGGGCTTCAGCCGGATCAGGAAGAAGGGCAAGCTGGAGACAAGCGAATGCCAGGAGAACGCAAGACAATCGCGAGCGGTTTGCGCTGAACCGGAAACAACGCATAAGACCAGCAGCAATGGCGGAGACAAGGCGATTATTTTAGTTCTTGCAAGTGGTGACCGCAACCAGGCTTTCAGAGCTATTGGTTGAGCGGCTAGCCGTGTGTAGTTGAGCTGAGCCAGGGAAGGAAGCATTTCGACAATGAAGCTGCGATACTCCGTAACTACCGCGAGCGTGTTCCTGCTGCTGCTGACGAGCAGCCTGCAGGCTGAAAAGATCAAGGTCATTGTGGACCAGGACGCGCGCGGACCGGCGACCACCGACCTGCAGTCCATCCTTGTTTTTCTGCAATCGGACAAATTCGAGGTGCTGGGCATCACCACCGTCAGCGGCGATCAGTGGGTGAAGGAAGAAACCCAGCACACCTTGCGCCTGCTGGAGATTGCAGGCCGCACCGACGTTCCGGTAGTGGAAGGGGCCGAGTACCCGCTGCTGAACTCCAAGGAGGAATCGGAACGGTGGGAAGCCCTGTACGGCAAGTTTCGCTACAAAGGGTGCTGGAACGATTTTCCTACGCCGCCGGCGGGCGCGACGGCATTCTTCCCCCCCTATCACGGTCCCGAGGTAGTACCGCCGCTGCCGGAAGGAGCCCCGCACACAAAGCCGCTGGACGAGACGGCCGCTCATTTCATTGTGCGCATGGTGCACCGTTACCCTGGGCAGGTGGTGATATGGGCGGGAGGACCGCTGACCAACATTGCGCTGGCTTTGCGGCTGGATCCGCAAGTGGCCACCCTGACCAAGGGGCTGGTGCTGATGGGCAGCGGCATGTACGCCGAGACGGGAGGAATCGGCACGGTTGACGGGCGCCGCGAGTTCAACTGGTGGTTTGATCCGGAGGCGGTCCGCATTGCCATGCGGGCGCCGTGGAAGAAAATCACCATCACGCCAATTGA
>DATGGJ010000135.1:0-9163 GCA_035308585.1 Terriglobales bacterium | reverse complement strand
TCCAGCATCATGACTCCCAGCGTGGTATGCATGCGTTCGGCACGCTCCAGTTCACGATCCAGGGCCTGCAGGATCGCTGCCCCGTTCCATACCCCGGTCAGAAAATCATGGGTGGCCTCGAAGCGCAGCGCTTCCTGCGCGGCCAGCAGTTGCTCCTGCAGGTCGAGAATGCGCCGCCCCACTTTGAGGCGGGCATGCAGTTCAAGAGCATCAAAGGGTTTGCTGAGGTAATCGTCCGCTCCCGCTTCCAGCCCCGCCACCAGGTCCTGCTTGTCGTTGCGCGCGGTCAGCAGCAGGATGTAGCGGTATTGCAAATCGGTGCGTGCGCGCACCTGCCGGCAGATGTCCGGCCCGGACATGCCGGGCATCATCCAATCCAGAATCACCAGCTTGGGGGCGTTCTCCAGTTGCAACATCTCCCAGGCCTGCTGGCCATTCTCGGCGATGCTGACCTGGTAGCCGCGGTCCTCGAGCCAGCTCTGCAGCAACACCCGGAACATGCGGTCATCTTCAGCGATGAGAATGGGCGTTTTGTCGACCACCGTGAAGGCAGCTTTCCCGCTCCGGAGCGAAAGCTTCCGGAGCAGCGCAAGGGCGGCTACAAAGCCGTAACCGGGCT
Organism: Terriglobales bacterium; assembly: GCA_035308585.1. Taxonomy (GTDB): domain Bacteria; phylum Acidobacteriota; class Terriglobia; order Terriglobales; family Acidobacteriaceae; genus JAICWP01. The sequence goes on along the minus strand of DATGGJ010000135.1, from coordinate 8,544 downwards.
CAATTCTGACACGGAACCAAGCAGCCGCAGGAAATGGCAAAGGGCTCGGAGGGACGCGTCTGGACCAACCTGGTCGGAATTCCTGAAACGGGAGACAGATGAAGGGTGCTGCTCAGGACCCGATGGCAATACCGTAGTCCTTGATCTTCTTGTAGAGCGAGCTGCGACCGATACCCAGGCGCCGGGCGGCCATCTGGACGCGGCCATGCTCCTCGCGCAGCACGCGTGCAATGTGCAGCCGTTCCAGATCGGTCAGGGTCATGGTGCTCATCTCGTTGGGAGAAAAAGTCATATCCTCTTCAAAGCTCAGGTGTTCCGGAGCGATGGTGCGCCCACAGCCCAGCACCAGGGAGCGTTCCAGCACGTTGCGCAATTCGCGCACGTTGCCCGGCCAGGAGTATCCCTGCAACAACTTGAGCGCCTCCGGGGAGAGGCTGGTGTGAGGCAATCGCAAGGAGAGAGCCAGCATGGTGAGAATTCGGTCGGCAAGCGCTGGAATATCCTCCGGGCGGCGGCAGAGCGGCGGCACACTTAAGCGAATGGTATTGATGCGGAAGTACAGGTCGCTGCGAAACCTCTTCTCCTGCACCAACATGCCCAGGTCTTCGTGGGTGGCGGCGAGGAAGCGAACGTCCACCGAGAGGTCGCGCACATCCCCCAGGTGACGAAAGCGCCTTTCCTCCAATACCTTCAATAGCTTAGGCTGGACCTGCGGGTCCACGTCACCGACTTCGTCGAGGAAAATAGTGCCCTTGTCGGCAATCTCAAAAAGACCGCTTTTAGCGGTTACAGCCCCGGTAAAGGCACCTCTTTCGTGGCCAAAAAGTTCGGTCTCCAGGAATTCTCGGGAGAGGCCGGCGCAGTTCAAATCCACAAAAGGCTCACCAGAACGGGGGCTGTGAGCATGTAACCAACGCGCCAAAACGCCTTTTCCGGTGCCGGTCGCGCCCTGGATGAGCACCGGACTCTGACTTTGAGCCACCTTTTGCGCCTGCTCCGCCAATTCGCGTATGAGGCTGCTGCTGCCCACAAAGGGATCGGGAATCTCCAAGCTGCTTTTGCGATTGCCTGCAGGGTGAGGGGGATTCTCCTTTTCGTCGATGGCTTTTTGCAGAGTCAGGGCCAGAGTGGCCAGATGGACAGGTTTGGCGATGAAGTTTTGCGCCCCCTGTTTGATGGCGCGCACTGCCAACTCAATGGTGGCATGGCCGGTGAGGATCACTACGGGCATGCCTGGTTGCAAGTCCTTGAGGCGGCGCAAAAGGTCGAGAGCGGTGGCATCGGGAAGGGCGTAATCCACCAGGGCGACATCAGGCCGAAAACGGGGCACGAGTTCCTGGGCAGCGCGGCTGCTTTCTGCTTCTGCCACTTCATAGCCCTTGGCCTCCAGAAAAGAGCGCAGGAGGGAGCGAACCCCAGGTTCATCATCCACTACCAGAACCCTGCGTCTCAAGCGCATCCACCTATTTGTTGGGAGCATGCGCGGGGAAGGCAGGGGAGAAGGGCGGAGAACACGGACGACGGCTCCGCGGGTATGGAAGAGGGTAAAGTCATGAACAGCCAACGTTGCACCGATTCTGGTGCGTTTGTAAATCCCCGCGGATGCCTACGTGTTCTACTTTGTAGCGTCGTACACCCTACAAATTAGACATTTCACTCCAGGAAAACCCCTACACGGCAAAGCTCGACGATTTGGGAATTCTGCAGAATATAAGGAAAAAACGAGGATTGTTCTGCGGGCAGAACAAAAACTCGTAACTTGTTGGTCTTACGGCCACTTCTGCTAGAGTGAGACGCTTTTAACGGAAATGGACAAAATTCGCCTCCTGCTCGTGTCCGATTACCGGCTAACCCGCACCGGCCTTCGGCAAATGCTCAGTCAGGTTCCGGACTTCGAAGTGGCTGCCGAAACCGACAATCCTGGGCAGGTAAAAGAGGTTTTGCAGCGGGCTGCATCCGACGTAATCGTTTTGGAAATCACCATTCCCGGGCCGCACGGATTGCGCACCGCCGCCAAACTGGCGCAGGAGATGGGGACGACGCGGGTGGTGGTGATCAGCAGCAACGAAAACATCACCTACGTACGTTCCATGCTTAATGCTGGGGTATTGGGCTATGTGCTGCGAAAAGCTAGCGATACGGAGCTATTCCTGGCCATCCGCAATGCCTACCAGGGGCGGCGCTACATTGATCCGCGGCTGAGCGATTCGCTGGCGGACGTGCTGCTGGGGCGGAGCAGCGGCAATGCCCGCGGCAATGAAGGCCGCCTCAGCAACCGGGAACTGCAGGTGCTGCGAGCTATTGCCCGGGGATTTACCAGCCAGGAAGTAGCCCAGCAACTGCAACTGAGCACGAAGACGGTGGAGACTTACCGATCGCGCATCTATGACAAGCTGGGGCTGAAGACGCGCGCCGACCTGGTGCACTACGCCATTGCCGTGGGGTTGCTGGAGACAGAAGAGCCCATGGCGTGAGAGCAGGCTCGGACGTAGCAGCCCTGCACGAACCAGGCCGCGGTTCCAATTTCCGTTCGCCGGAACGTTCCCTCCGGCCGGACGGCCGCACAGGTCGAGCTCAGAAGGTTCAAATTCCGTGGTTCGGAACAGACCTTAGCCCCAACCCGCTCCGGAGCCTAGTTTGTTGGGGTTTGCAGCCTTGGTGGCAGCGCGACGGTCGCCAGAAAACCGCTTGGTAAGCCAATTTCGTTACGGTTTCCGAAATCCTGCCCTTTCCGGCCAGACCTCCCGAAAGGAAGGCTGGGGCTGTGCCACAACCAGGAGGAGTGGGAGCAGGCAAGTGTTTTTCGTTACGCTTTCCGAATTCCGATGGCAGAAGGGCAGCCGCATAAAACGGGCTCCTGGGCGTGGACAATCGCGCCGTGCAAATCGCACAAAAAAAGGAGCCCGACGTGAAAAAAGTCATTCGTATTTTAATTGCTTCCCTGTTGCTGGCCGGCTCGCTGTCGGTGTACTCGCTGGCGGATGGGCCGAACCCCACCCCGTGCAGCCCCACCACCAAGCAGTGCAGCTAGGGTGAAAAGCCAAATTTAGGTCAAGTTTCCTGATTGTGGGCCGCGGGCCGGAGGCGTTATGCTTCCCGTGCAGCGGCCCATCATGCATGTTCCTGCTTCCATTTCGAACCTGATCTGGCTGATTGGAGGAGTTGGAAACCTCATCGCCCTGGGGTTGATAGTACGCCGGAGCTTGCTGCGTGAGTTTCCTGTCTTTTCGTCCTACCTCATATTTCATACTGCGGACACAGTTGGGGCATTCCTCATTTACCAATATCTCGGCAGGGCATCCTTGCCTTATTTCTACGAATACTGGACAGCACAGGCCATCGGTCTGGGCCTGCGTTTCGCGGTGATTTACGAGATCTTTCTGCATGTGTTGCGGCCTTACGAAGGCCTGCGCCGCGGCAGCACATTGATGTTTCGCTGGGTGGGAGTATTTCTGATCCTGGCGGGAATTGCGGTCGCCGTAGCTGGTCCGAGCAACGAGCCCACATGGGCGATCCAGGGAGCGTTGGTTACCCAGCGCAGCATTGATGTAGTGCAGTGCGGGCTGCTGGTGCTGCTATTCCTCTCCGCGTCATATTTCGCATTGACGTGGCGCAACTACGTTTTTGGGATCGCGCTTGGATTTGGAGTAATTGCTACGCTTGAACTGCTGGCATCGGCCGTTGCCGCGCAATCCTCTCCCCTGGTGTCGGGAGTCATCCTGAACTCTCTGCCCCGCGTAGCGTATGGGATGGGTACCATGATCTGGATCCTGTATCTGGCCGTGCCGGAACCGTCCCGTTTGGAGATCAAGTTTCTGCCGCAGCACGACCTGGAGAAATGGAACCAGGAGTTGCTGCAATTGCTGCAGCGCTGAAACCAGTGTCCTTTCGCCAGTATCCGATTTTGTTTTCACTCTGGCAGCCACGGCTTAGGCCGTGCGAGCTACCTTCTTTCGCCCCCAGGTCCTAAATTCCCACCGAGGCAGCTTTTTGCTGCTGACTTTGCGCCAAGAGCTGAGGAACCGCATCGGCGGCGAGGGGCCGGGAATACAAGTATCCCTGGGCCAAGTCGCAGCCCAGTTGCTGCAGTTGATCGGCCTGGGGGCGGGTCTCGACGCCCTCGGCCACGACCCGCAATTGAAAGTTGTGGGCCAAGCTGATGATGATGCGCACCATTTCGCGGCTTTCCCGGTCGCTGTCCATCTGGGAAATGAAGCTGCGGTCAATCTTCAGCGTATCCACGGGAAAACGTTGCAGGCGGCTGAGAGAGGAATAGCCGGTTCCGAAGTCGTCAATACTGAGGCGGACGCCGAGGGCCTTGAGTTGGGCCAGCGCGGCGCCGGCTTTTTCGGCGTCGCCCATGGCGATCGTCTCCATGATCTCCAGCTGCAGGCTGGAGGGGAGCACTCCCGTTTGCTGCAAGGTGGCGGCAATTCCCCGGGCCAGGTCGGGATTCTCGAACTCCCTGGCAGAAACGTTCATGCTCATGTACAGGGGAAGATGGGGGAACTCTTCCCGCCAACAGCGGAGGCGTTCGCAAGCCTGCAGGAGCAAGCCGCGATTCATGGGCAGGATAATGCCGGTTTCGTTGGCTACGGCCACGAATTCCCCCGGCGGAACCAGTCGGTCGGCTGCCTGCCAGCGGGCGAGGGCTTCGAAACCCACGATGTTGCCTGCGGGCAAGGCGACGATGGGCTGGTAGTGGTTCAGGAATTCTCCACGCTCCAAGGCCTTGCGCAGGTCGGTTTCCAGGCGCAAACGGCGGACGGCGCCGGCATGCATGGCGGTATCGAAAACTTCGCAACGGGCCTTGCCGGCGCGCTTGGCGCGATACATGGCGATATCGGCATCGCGCAGCAGTTCCTCGGCGCCGCTGTGAGGGGTGGTGCTGAGGGCAATGCCAATGCTGACGGAGATAACTATTTCCTGGTCCTTGATGGTAAAGGGAGCAGCCAATTTGGCGGTAATACGTTCGGCAACCCGAATGGCGTCGCTGGCGTCGCGAATGTCATAGAGCAAAATGGTAAATTCGTCTCCGCCCAGCCGGGCCAGAGTATCGTCTTGCTCCGCTGCCTCGGATTGGAGTTGGGCAGCGGAGCGGGAGACCGTGTCCTCGCGGCGCAGGGAGTTGGTCAGCCGCTGCCCGATCTGGATGAGCAACTGGTCCCCGGCGGTGTGTCCCAGGCTGTCGTTGTAGAGCTTGAATTCGTCCACATCAATGAAAAGCACCGCGAATTTATAGCTGGGGTGGCGCTTGGCCAGGTTGACTACGTGCTGCAGGCGATCGAGGAAGAGCGCGCGGTTAGGCAAATCGGTGAGCCCATCGTGAAAAGCGTTGTGGACAAGCATCTGCTCCGCGCGCTTGCGTTCCGTGATATCACGGTTGACGATGACCAGTTTTTCGGTTTCGCCTTTGGCGTTGCGGATGGCGCTGGCGGTGGATTCCAGGATGCGCCAGGAGCCGTCCTTGTGGCGGATGCGGTACTCCACAGGCTGCCCCCGGCCGGTGAGACGAGCTTTCTCCGCCGCCTCCAGCACGCGCGGACGGTCGTCGGGATGAATTTGCTCCAAGCCGGAGGTTTGCTGCAACTCCTGGGCGGAATAGCCCAGCACCTTCTGATAAGCGGGGCTGTTGTACAGACGGCGGCCATTGCTATCCACCAGGGCGATCATGTCAGCCGCATTTTCGCTGATCAAGCGGAACAACTGGTCGCGCTCGGCCAACTGCCGGCGGATGCGGTGCAGTTGCAGGTGCTGATAGACAGTGTAGATGTCGAACAAGAGCACCAGGGCGGCCAAGCCCCGCACCCAGGCCTGCAGATCGCGCCAATAGTCTTCGCCGGCCGCGAGATGGAACCACGGAAAAGTAAAAGACGCGATGGCGAAGGTCAGCAGCAGGGTGACGGCTACGGCAAAACTCCACAGCCACCATTCGCGGCCTTCAATCTGGCGCCAGAGAAGGGGGGAGCGGTTGGGGTCTCCGATGGAGGCCAATGGCCACGATGATTGGTCGTTGGAATTCACGGATTTCCGGCTAGGCAGATTGTAGGCGGTCTAAAGCAAGTGAAAAGTTACGTAAGACAAACGACCTGTTGATGCCGGCTATAGTGGCGGGCAATCCTATTTATGGAATATGACTCCGCTGCCGTCCTTTACCTAAAAAAACAATAGCGGAACTCCTTCAAACAATGTAAGATACGCCGACTTTTCGTCGTGACATTAGAGTTCGGAGCGGCAGCTTCAGTGCAGGACCATGTAGGTTTTTGGCTTGAGTGCCACAATCGAAACTGCGGTTTTCCCATACGTGTTCCCTATTCCCCTCCCGTTGCCAAAGCCCATGGACGCTCGCCAGCTTCCGCTGCAATTTTGTTTGCCTGCCCGGTGTGCTTACAAGTAAGCGCTTACGGCGAGAAAGATTTTCGCAAGGTGAAGTTCCGGACGCCCGACCCCTACAAAGCAGGCAAGTTGGTGCTGTATTCAACGCGTTTCGGCTGCGCTCACCGCGGTTGCAAGAATGAAGTTGTGGTGTTCACGGTAGCCGCAGTGAGCATAAGCACCGCCGCCCTGTTGCGGCTGTGGGGGAAGTGGAAAATGAGCTTGCGCTGCAACCAGAAACACCGCTTTCACAAACCCGATGCCAGGACGTGGTGGATCCAGGAAGAGGCAACGCTCGCCGGAGAAGGATTGCGAGTCTCCGATTTGTCCAATATTTAGACTTTTCTCTCAAAACGGGACGCGGAGTTGCGGTGGGCCATGCCGGTTAGCAGAAATAACCGCGTAATCCGTCCCTGCGGTAAATCCCAATATGGCACTCCAATTGCCGTAACTTAAGGTGGTTACTGCTGTTCCGGTCACACTTCGGAAGTACCGCTATGATGTCTATGCGGGGGAAGTCGCCATCACGGCCGACCGTTGGCGGGAGAGAGATGCACAGATGACGGAGCCCATCCTGGAAGGATTAGTGGTAGCGAACGATCTTGAGGTAGTCAATGTTTTTTCGCGCTCGCTGAATGACATTGGATTGAGGGCGGAGGCGCACCCCGATCCCGAGTCGGCGGTTTCAGCATTGTCGCACAAGAAATTTGACGTAGTGATAGTGGACTGTGCCGACGGAGCCAAGAGCGCAGAGATCCTCAAGACGGTACGCTGGCTGCCCTCCAATAACAAAGCGGTAGTGGTGGCGGTAGCAGCGGGCGGTGCGAGCATGCGCGAGGCCTTCGCCAGCGGGGCTGATTTCGTGTTGTCCAAGCCGGTGCAGCAGGAACAGGCGACGCGGACGTTGTGGGCGGGATATGGATCGATGCTGCGGGAGCGCCGCCGCTACTTCCGGCACCGGTTGGATGTGCCGGCAGAGGTGCAGTTGGAGTCGGGAGAAAAGACGCCGGCGCAGACGCTCAACGTAAGCGAGTCGGGACTGGCCATCAGCGCCACGGCGAGCATGCGGTCGGGTCAGAAAATCTGGTTTTCCTTTACCCTGCCGGACACCAACCTGGTCATCAGCGGTTCGGGCCAGATCGTGTGGACGGATGCGCGCGGACAAGCGGGCGTCCATTTCGACGAGGTGAAACCGCAGGCGCTGCAGGAACTCAAGAACTGGCTGGGATTGAAGTTTCTGGACCAACTGGCCAGCAGCACAGAAGCGTATTTCGTCCGCCCCGATAAAAGCCCGACTAAAAACTGACCGTGACGGCGGCTAAACCGAGTTTCTCGCCGCCAAAGCCGCTTTGACGCGCGCGGGCGTGAAGGGGGCCTCGCGCAGGCGGGCGCCAGTAGCATCAAAGATGGCATTGCCCAGGGCGGCGGCTACGGCAGTGATGGACAGTTCGCCCGCGCCAGTGGCCTCCACACCGGAGCGATTGAGCAAAACGGTCTCCACCGCCGGTACCTCAATGCCCAGGGGCAAGCTGTGGTAAGTAGCCCAACTGGTGGAAGTAATCTCGTGCTCATTCCAGGTGACCTCTTCCGCGAGAGCGCGGCTCATGCCCTGCAGCGCGCCACCCTCAATCTGATTGCGCAGGCCGGCGGGATTGGAAACGGGGCCGCAGTCGGCGGCCGCCACAAAGCGGCGCACGCGCACGCGGCCGGTTGAACGGTCAACCTCAGCCTCGGCCACCAGGGCCACGTAACCGTTATCGCCCTCATAGGCAACGCAAGCCATGCCGCGCCCGATGGCGATGCCGGATGAGGCGCTGTGTGGATTAGGCGAAGGGCGCGACTCCCAACCGGCAGCGTGCGCGGCCGCTTTGACGACGCCGATCATCCGTTCGTCGCGCAGATGTTGGAGGCGGTAGGCGACCGGATCTAGTTTGACGCGTGCGCTGATTTCATCCATGAAACATTCGTGGGCAAAGGTGTTTTGCAGGCGCAAAGGCGAGCGCAGAGGTCCGGTAAAGAACGGCGAAGTCACGGTATGGGCGAGCACGCGCTCGCTGGCGACCCTGCCCGCGCCGCCGCACTTGCCGCTGATGCAGCCAGTGACATAGGAAGGCACCAGGTTGTGTCCATTGCGCAATTCGCCGGTGGGCTGGGAAGCACGCTGCGGCA
>DATGGJ010000134.1:0-3565 GCA_035308585.1 Terriglobales bacterium | reverse complement strand
CTTTCCACGCCGGGCAGGAATTTCTGGGCCGCATCTTCAACGACTGGAAGTTCTCCGGCGTAGTCACCGCAGGCAGCGGCCGCCCCGTGGACGCACGTATTTTTGGCGATCCCAACCAGGACCTGAACAGCAGCAATGACCGCCTGCCGGGCTACGGCCGGAACGCCTTTGTGGGGCCGGACTATGCCACCGCCAACTCTCGCTTGTCGCGCGAAATCCATTTTGGCGAGCGCCTTCGCCTGACCGCCTTGGGGGAAATCTTCAATCTCTTTAATCGCTTGAACGGACGCGTCAATGTGAATGACGACGCTTTTCTGAATTCCGCCGGGCGCTTCGTGCAAATGGATAAGCGGCTTGGGGTCAATTACTTCCCCGCACAATATCGAGTAACCAGCAATTTTCTGCAGGCCACCAGTGCGTATGCACCACGACAGGTGCAGTTCGCCTTGCGCCTGACGTTTTGAGCAGAAAAACGGTCAATTTCCGGCATTTAGCCTCAAAAAACCGTTGAAAAACCCAACATATCCTCTTGACTTGGGATGGGAACCTTGCCATAACTACAAAGGTCCAACGGGGACAAGGTTGGGGGTGTTTTCAGTTTGGCGGAAGTCAGAGTCCAAGAGGGCGAGTCTTTAGAGAACGCCCTGCGTCGCTTCAAGCGCAAGGTGCAGCAGGAAGACATCATCAAGGAGGTCAAGCGGCACTCTTTCTACCTGAAGCCTGGAGAAAAACGGCGCGTAAAGGAAGCCCTGGCGCGTAAACGCAGCCGCAAAAAAGCGCGGAAAGAACAGGAATAATCCTAAGCAGGCCGCTTTTCGGGAAGCGGCCTTTCCATTTTCAAGCCTTCACCCGCTCCTTTGCTCCGAAGGCCTAAGTTGTTTAGCGGTCACGCATTTTTAGGGTCTTATGTTGTGCCGCGCAGCTCAGCCCTGCGCGGAAGGCCGAACCCAGGGGCGTAGTTGGACCGGAGCTAGCCGATTCCCTCGTGGCTAATCGGGTCCGAAAAAGGGGGCGTGTCACGATGGAGTTCCAGGACAAGGTATTGAAATGCGTGGACTGCGGGGCCGAGTTCATCTTTACCGCGGGTGAGCAGCTCTTCTTCTTCGACAAGCAGTTCAAAAACGAGCCCAAGCGCTGCAAGCCGTGTAAATCCAAAAGAGTCGCGACTCTAGGCGGGGCACCGCCCACAGGCGCCACTTATCCGCGGGTGGAAACACGCACGGTTTGCTCCCAGTGTGGCAAGGAAACTACCGTCCCCTTCAAACCGACACAGGGACGGCCAGTATTTTGCCGGGAGTGCTTCCAGCAGCGGCGTACCACTGCCGCTACCGCTTAGGACTGGGCCGCAGGAAGAGGGCTCTTGACGCTTGCTCAGGTAGGCGAGAGTTGAGCGTGTGCCGACCTGGCAGGCTCAATCCCCATACCGCGTTGCGGGGAGTAGTATCGCAAACCGGGCAAATCCCCCCGAGAGCTTCAGGTCCAACTTGGAAAACAACGGCTAAACCAATACCAATCAGGTGCTTAGGTGTTTAGCTGACTTTCCGGCTGCGGGTTCCCTCGGGAGCGGCAGCGGCGTCCCGCGCCTGCACGTTGTGAGTGGCGTGCTTCTTGTCTTCGTGCTGGATCAGCAGAACTTCGATTTGGCGCAGCAGATCCTCCGTGCCCTGCGGTTTGACCAGGAGAGATTCGGCTCCGCGGCTCTGCCAGTCGCTGCCCAGGGCAGGATAGGCGGTGAGGATGGCGGTAGCGGGGCTATAGGGCTGTTCGCGAGCCACGCGAATCACCTCATAACCGGAAGTCTCGCTCTCCATCCGCATGTCCGTTATGACCATGTGATAGACGCCGGAGCGCAGCTTGCCTTCAGCTTCGCGAGCCGAGGCAGCGGTCACCACTTCAAAGCCGTTGATTTCGAGGACGGCCTTCAGGGTAAGCAGGATAGGCAGTTCGTCGTCCACCAGCAGGATACGGCGTTTCATAGATTCTCCTACATCCCACTATAGCGGAAAATTCATGGGATGCCTGTGACTTACTTTTGGTTTTCGAGCAGCTACTTTCCTGCTATCGCGGCGAGCGCCGCCTATAATAGCACCGTGTCCAGTTTCTATGTGGAGAACTTCGGCTGCCGCGCTACCCAGGCGGATGGTGCCGCCCTGGAGCAGCAATTACGGGCACAGGGCCTGGAACGGGCCGCCGCGCCCGGCGAAGCGCAGATTGTAGTGCTGAACACCTGCACCGTGACCGCGGCCGCCGACCAGGACGCGCGGGCCGCCATCCGCCGTATTCGCCGCGCCAACCCTGGCTGCCGCATTCTGGTGACGGGCTGCTACGCGCAGCGCGCCCCGCAGGAGATCGCTTCCCTGCCGGGGGTGAACTGGGTGGTGGGCAATTCGCACAAGCACCAGATTGGCGAACTCGTCGGTACCGACCTTGCCCGCAAATTCCCGGAAAATCCTGGCATGGGAACGATGAACTTTGTTCCTTTGAATAGTTTGCAGGAGCCAAACTCAGGCAGTGCTGCGGTCCTGATTGGCGATATTTTTGCCCATACCCAACTGATGGCGGCGCCAGTTTTTGACGCGCTTTCCGAGCGCACCCGGCCCAACCTGAAAGTGCAGGACGGCTGCAACAACCGCTGCTCATTTTGCGTGATTCCTTATGTCCGCGGACGCAGCCGGTCGCTGCCGTTGAACGAGATCATCGGCCAGGTAAGTCATTTAGTGGCAGCAGGCTACCGGGAAGTTGTCATCTCCGGCATCAACCTGGGGCGGTGGGGGCGCGACCTGCGGCCGCAGCTGCGCTTTCCCGCCCTGGTGCGCGCCATCCTGGAGCACACCAGTTTGGAGCGATTGCGGCTCAGCTCCATTGAACCCATGGACTGGAGCGACGAACTGATTGAACTGGCGGCGGGTTCTCCACGCATCGCCAAGCACGCGCACGTGCCCATGCAATCAGGCAGCGACCAGATTTTGCGGCGCATGCACCGCAAGTACCGGCCCTGGCACTACGCGCAGCGCCTGCGCAAGATTCGCCAGGCCATGCCGGCGGCGGCCATCGGCGCCGATGTAATGGTGGGTTTTCCCGGCGAGAGCGAGGCTGATTTCGAGCAGACTCGGGCAATGGTTGAAGAACTGCCCTTTACCTACCTGCACGTATTCACGTATTCGGCGCGCCCGGGTACGCCGGCCTCCGAGTGGCCGGAGCAAGTTCCCGGTCGGGTCGCGCAGGAGCGCAATCGAGTGCTGCGCGAACTGGCGGCAGAGAAGAAGGCCGCGTTCCAGCAGTCATTTGTGGGAAAGATCTTGCCGGCGATCACGCTCAGCGCGTTCGATGGCGAGCGCACGGAGGCGCTCACCGATAACTATCTCAAGTTGCGTTTAGCCGGGCGGCATGAACCCAACCAGTGGCTGACAGCACGCGTGGAGCATGTCAGCGGAGGTGAACTGCTGGGAAGGGATATCAACAGCTCATTTTGAGTCGAAGCCCCGCCGGAACTCTATCGCTTACATGCTATAATTTTCTATCCTGACTCGCCCTGCAAGGGCCGGAGGTTGGTATCGACAAGCGT
>DATGGJ010000133.1:0-6259 GCA_035308585.1 Terriglobales bacterium | reverse complement strand
AGCGGTAGCTCTCGCGCGCCCAGCAGAAGGTCTTGCCGCCCACCTGCCGTCCGCGAATCCACATGAAAGGCTTGTCGGCGGGAAAGGTATAGGGGTTCTCATGGTCGTTGACGAAGAACTGGTGGCTGTACTCGTCGCAGGCGTAGCACAGGCGCTGGACAGGCTGGTGCTGCAGCAGGCGCTGCTGGTCGCCAAAGCCGCGGAACTTCAGTTGGTAGGGCCAGACGTGCTCGGTAAAGTCGCGGGTGGGCACCCTGGGCGGTCCCGCCTCCAGCATGAGCACACTGAGGCCGCGCTCGGCAACTTCTTTCGCCACCCAGCCGCCGCTGGCCCCGGAGCCGACAATCAGAACGTCGTAGGTCTTGTGTCGCGCAGGCATGATGGGAGACCGGACAGTTTAACCCAGTTGTGGAGGTGTCCGTCCTCGGATCACTCTCAGACCGCCGTAGGCAAGGTAACTACGGCAGTGACAGGGGCGTCTTCCCGAGTCGAACTGCCCGGCCAGGGGTTAAATTGAGAGCAGACACTACCCCATGCTCAAGGGCTCAATATCGAAGATCCGGGGCATTGACGTCCTGTGGCTGGTCTTTCTGGGCGGCCTGGCCCTGCTTTCCCCGGTACGTGAGATCCACAAGCAGGTCACGCTGCTGGCCATCGCCCTGGTCCAGATCTTCGAACGGCAGCTGATTACCATGCTTCCCCGCCGGGGGCCAAGCTACAGCGTTCTGCTCAAGATTGCCCTCGCCAGCCTGCTCATCGCCCACACCGGTGGCGGGGTGAGCATCAACAGCAGCTACTACCCCATTTACTACCTGCCGGTAATCACCGCCGCCATCTACTTCGGTCCGGTGGGGACCCTGTTATGGACGGCGCTGGCCTCGGCGGCTTACTGCTCCTATTTGATTCCGGTGTTGCAGGAGTATGAGCTCACCCCAACCGGCGAGGTGGAATTGGGCATTCGCATTCTGTTCTTTTTTTTCGCCGCCATCCTGGTAAACCAGTTTGTGATGGAGAACCGCCGCCGGCTGAAGGAATCGCAGGCGCTTTCGGAAACCTTGGCGGAATCAAACCGCAAGTTGAAGCAGGCGCAGGAGGAGGCGCGGCGCTCCGAGCGGCTGGCCGCCCTGGGCCAGCTTTCCGCCGGCCTGGCGCACGAAATCCGCAACCCCCTGGGTGTGATCAAAGGCTCGGCGGAAATGCTCAGCCAGAAAGTGCAGGGGGCCTCTCCCTTGGCGGAGGAACTGGCCGGGTACATCTCCTCGGAGGTGAACCGGCTCAACGCGCTGGTGGCGCGCTTCCTGGATTTTGCCCGCCCCTCGCGCCTGGAGTTGCAGTCAGTCAACGCCCCAGAACTGCTGGACCGCGCGCTGGAGGCGGTGCGGGCGCAGTTCCCCACTGCCAGCATTGCGGTGGAGCGCCATTACGCCAACGACCTTCCTCCCATCCTCGCCGATGAGCGGCTCTGCGAACAGGTATTCGTTAACCTGATCTGCAATGCCTACGAAGCCATGAACGGCGCCGGCGGCAGGCTGAGCGTTTCGATCGTGCCGGCCTCGGCGGAGAACGTCTCCGGCGTGGCCGTGGAAGTTGCCGATTCCGGTCCGGGAGTTCCGGCCGAAATCCGCGAGCAGATTTTCAACCCCTTCTTCACTTCCAAGGAAAACGGCGTCGGCCTTGGCCTTTCCATTGTGGCCAAGATTGTGGATGACCATCGCGGCACCATCCGGCTGAAAAGCCAGGCGGGAGAAGGAGCGCGTTTCCAGGTGTTTCTTCCCGCCAAGCCCAACTGAGGAGCTATGGCAGCGATCCTGATTGTCGAAGATGAAGCCAAGATGCGGCGCCTGCTGGAGCTGAACCTGGGCGACCAGGGATTCACCACGCATGCGGTAGCGGACGCGGAGAGCGGACTGAAGCTGCTGGGCCAGCAGGAAATTGACCTGGTGGTGACCGACTTCCGCCTGCCGGGCATGAACGGCCTGGAGTTCCTGCAAGCCATCAAGCGGATAAACGCTTCCCTGCCGGTGGTGATGATGACCGCCTACGGCTCGGTGGAATCGGCGGTGGAGGCCATGAAACTGGGCGCCAGCGATTACGTGCTCAAGCCCTTTTCGCTGGAGGAGATGACGCTGGTCGTCCGCAAGGAACTGGATGCCCATAACCTGCGCGAGGAAAACCGGTCGCTGCGCGAGGCCCTGGGCCAGCGCTATCAATACAAAAACATCATCGCCCAGAGCGACAAGATGCAAGCGGTCCTGGCCACGGTGGAACGCGTGGCGCCCACCAACGCGACGGTGCTGCTGGGAGGCGAGAGCGGGGTGGGCAAGGACCTGGTGGCGCGTGCCATCCACGAACATTCCAACCGCAAGGCGGGGCCCTTCGTCAAAATCAACAGCACCGCCATTCCGGAAAACCTGCTGGAGAGCGAACTTTTCGGTTTCGAAAAGGGCGCCTTCTCCGGCGCCGCCAGCAGTAAGCCGGGCAAATTCGAACTGGCGGACAAGGGCACGATGTTCCTGGATGAAATCGGCGACGTGCCGGCGGCCACCCAGGTCAAGCTGCTGCGCGTGCTGCAGGAGCGCGAGTTTGAGCGCCTGGGCGGCACCAAGACTCTTAAGGTGGACGTGCGCCTGATCGCCGCCACCAATCGCGACTTGCGCGCAGCGCTGGAGGATGGCAGCTTCCGCGAGGACCTTTATTACCGGCTGAACGTGGTGGCCATTGAGATTCCGCCGCTGCGCGAGCACAAGCAGGATATTCCCGAACTGGTGCGATTCTTTCTGCAGAAATTCGGGCGCGAGGCGCAGCAACCGGTAAAGAACATCACTCCGGCGGCGATGAAGATGCTGGTGGAATTTCACTGGCCGGGCAATGTGCGCGAACTGGAAAACGTGATGCAGCGGGCGGTCACACTGGCCCGCGGAGAAACGCTGGATGTGGACGATATTCACCTTGACCGGCCGCATGCGGCCAACAACTCCGCGCCGGTGCTGCCCCCGGGCGTGACTCTGGAGCAATGGGAGCAGGAGATCATCCGCGAAGCGTTACACCAGGCCAACGGCAATAAGAGCCAGGCAGCGCGGGCGCTGGGACTTTCGCGCAATGCCTTACGCTACCGCTTATCGCAGATGGGCGTGGCCGATCCCGAAAACAAGAACGAGGAGGGGGAGAAGAAGTGAACGTGGGCGCGGAAAGACTTCTTGGCCGCGGATTGACGCGGAATACGCAGATCGATACTGAACAGCGGTAAAGACGCAGCTTGCTGCGTCTCCATAACATTTAATCTTTTCATTGTTCTTACCTCTCTGCCAGCCCCCCACACCGGTAACCCAGCCCCTGTTACCCGCGGTGGGCGCGGATTTCGCGCAATATTCGCCGGCACGTCCGTTCTACACACGAAGGCCGGAAAGCTGGCGTCTCCCTCCCGGACCCATGAACAACTGAGGCCAAAGACCATGAGGAAGCTCATCGCATTAGCAGTGTGCTTGTTTGCGGTATCACTGGTGGCGCAGGAGAAACCGGCGCCGCAGGAAAAGCTGGCGCCACCGGACAATGCGCCTGCGCTAACCATCTACAACCAGAACTTTTTTGTTGCCCGGGAACGCCTGCCGCTGTCGTTGCACGCCGGTGTCAACCACGTGCAGTACGCCGGCATGACCAGCCTGCTGGAACCGGATTCGGTGATCCTGCGTGATCCCGCCGGGCGCGCCCTGCAGATCCTGGAGCAGAATTACCGCAACGATCCCGTCTCCCAGGAGTTGCTGCTCTCCATGTACGAAGGGAAGACGATTGATTTCCTGGTCCAGCGCGGGGAGCACCAGGAGACCGTGCGCGGCAAGATCATTCGCAGCGGCTACATTCCCGCCGCTTCCTATGGCGGCGGCTACCCCCAGCCTGGCATGGGTCAGCCCATCATTGAAGTGGATGGCGTGCTGCGCTTCGGCCTGCCCGGTCAGCCGCTGTTTCCCGCTCTCGGCGCCGACACCATCCTGAAACCTACGCTGAGCTGGCTGCTGGCCACCGACCGCCCGGGCAACTTCGACGGTGAAATCTCCTACGTCAGCGGGGGCATGAGCTGGCAAGCTGACTACAACCTGGTTCTTGCCGATGGCAGCGAGCGCGGCTTCAACCCGGTGGATCTGGTGGGCTGGATCACCATGCGCAACCAGAGCGGCAAGACCTATGAGAACGCGCGCATCAAGCTGCTGGCCGGCGACGTGAGCAAAATCCAGGCGCCCACCAACGCTATGCGGGTTTACGGCGGAGTCGCGAAAGCTGTGGCAGAAGATGCCATGGCCCCGGCGGTCCGGGAGAAATCGTTCGACGAGTTCCACCTTTACACCCTGCAGCGACCCACCACGCTGCACGACCAGCAGACCAAGCAGGTGGAATTTGTGCGCGCCACCGGCATCCACTCGCAGCGCCTCTACATTTATGACGGCGCCAACCTCGCCAACTACAGCTACTACAGCCCGGAGCAGGCCCGGCAGGACGTCAGTTACGGCACGGCTTCCAATCCCAAGGTCTGGGTCATGCAAGAATTCAAGAACTCGGAAGCCAACCACCTGGGCATCGCCTTGCCCAAGGGGCGCCTGCGCTTCTACCGGCGCGACACCGACGGCCATCTGGAATTTGTGGGCGAAAACACCATTGATCACACGCCCAAGGACGAAACCGTCCGCGTCTATACCGGCAACGCCTTTGATATCGTTGGCGAAAGGCGCCGCACCAACATTCGAGTGGATTCCAACCAGAGGTGGATCGAGGAATCCTTCGAAATCAGGGTGCGCAATCACAAAAAAGAGCCGGTGAATGTGCGCGTGGTCGAGCACCTGTATCGCTGGACCAACTGGAAGCTGCTCGAGCAATCGCATCAGTACCGCAAGACGGACGCACAGACCATCGAGTTCCCGGTGACGGTTGCGCCCAATGGCGAGCAGGTAGTCACGTACCTGGTGCACTACTCCTGGTAGCTGGAGACGGGGCTCTGCTCCGACTTTAGAGCGCAGCCTCGCCACACAAAACCACTTAAGCACGCACACACATCCACGCCCTTTCGGGTGCGGATGTGTTTAGGTCGAGAGTACGATCGGAAGGAAGTTCGGATTTTTTGCGGGCCCATTTAGCGGCTGGCTGGCTGACTAGTCACGGGCCGGTTAGCCAGGCGACCAGGCAGCCATCCAGCTCAGCACAAATTCTTTATAACCCAACTTCTCTGAATTCCGAGCACACCGAAGTACATGGCCGCCGAGGAGAAGTTGCTCCGCAAGATCCTGCCATGTTGAACGCGGAGCCTTTCGACTCCAGCGGAATCCCACCCTGCGTCAGCCTGCTGGTAGAATGGAAGGGCGATGGTTCTCCCCTTCGTCCGCGAAATCTTCGTGGACGCGGAAAATCTGGGTTCCCTGTCGCGTGCGGCCTCCCACCTCAAGGAGGGCACGGGGCGGGTTAGTGTCTCCGGCCTCAATCCCACCGCCAAAGCTCTGGCCACCGTGCTGCTGCACCGGGCAGGAGGACGGCCCCTGGTGCTGGTGGTGGCCGATAACCGAGCCGCTGAGGACATTGTTCCGGTTCTGCAGTCGTTTTGCAGTCTGACCGGCGCGGCCCCGCCGGAATCGGTGGTGGCGCTGCCCACGCGCGACGTTCTCCCCTTTCAGAATCTCTCGCCCCACCCGGAAATCCAGGAAGCCCGGGCCACCGCGCTGTGGAAGATGGCCACCGGGGCGGCTTCCATAGTGGTAGCTCCGGTTGCTTCCACCGCCATTCGCCTGCGCGCGCCCGAGTTCTACACCGAACTGGCGCGAGTGGCGCGGCGAGGCGAAACCGTGGACGTCGAAGCCTTGACCCGGCACCTGAACACGGTGGGCTATACCGCCGCCGACGTGGTGGAGATGCCCGGCGAATATGCCGTGCGCGGCGGCATCCTCGACTTATATTCGCCTGAGGCGGACCGCCCAGTGCGCATTGAGCTGTTCGGCGACGAAATTGAGTCCATCCGCAAATTCGATCCCGCCACCCAGCGCTCCTCCACGTCCCTGGACGAAGCGCTGCTGCTGCCGCTGACCGAAACTCCCGCCACCGAGGAGCTGCTGGGCGCAATTCACGCCCGGCTCTCCGGACGGCGCGTTGCCGGCACGGACCAGGTCCTGGAAGAAGCGGCGCTGGCCGCCGGCGTCACCGTCTTTCCTGGCTGGGAGTTCTACGCTCCGGTTGCCGGCGCGAACACCATGCTCTTCGATCTGCTGCCGCGCGCGGCCGTGGT
>DATGGJ010000132.1:0-2903 GCA_035308585.1 Terriglobales bacterium | reverse complement strand
GAGCAGCCCGCGGGCGCCAAAGATGCCGCCGTTATCCAGCAGGGGAGAGGAAACGGCGCGCTTGGCCGCTTCCGCCGCGCGGCGCTCGCCCGACGCCATGGCCGTGCCCATCACGGCGTAACCCATGCCCTCCATGGTGGTGCGGACGTCGGCAAAGTCGCGGTTGATGATACCGGGCACCTGGATGATGTCGGAGATGCCCTGCACCGCCTGGCGCAGAACGTCGTCCGCCACCTTGAAAGACTCGAAAAACCCCGCCATATTGGCCACGCTCAGCAGCTTCTCGTTGGGTATGACAATGACCGTGCCCACGGACTGCATGAGTTCGGCGATGCCCTGTTCCGCCTGGGCCATGCGCCGCTTGCCTTCGAAGGCGAAGGGCTTGGTCACCACGGCCACGGTGAGCGCGCCCAGTTCGTTGGCCAGCGAGGCGACGATGGGGGCGGCGCCGGTGCCGGTACCCCCGCCCAGGCCGGCGGTGACGAAGACCATGTCCGCGCCTTCCAGCGCGTCAATCAGTTTGTCGGTTTCTTCCAGGGCGGCGCGGCGGCCGACTTCCGGGTTGGCGCCGGCGCCCAGACCATTGCTGAGCTTGCTGCCGATCTGAATCTTCAGCGGCGCGCGCGACAGGCGCAGCGACTGCAGGTCGGTGTTGGCGACCAGGAATTCCACGCCTTCCAGGCGCGCCTCAATCATGCGGTTGACGGCGTTGACGCCGCCGCCGCCTACGCCCACCACCTTAATTTTCGCCGGCGGTTGCGGTCCGTTGTCCATGCCAACCCGAAGTTCCGTCACTTTGTCGCTCATAACCTCTCTTTTCGCGCCTGGAAATAGGGTTTACATATGCAGCGTAAGTGGTGCAGTCGTTCCGCACAATAAGGTGATAAGCGTAGAAGCGGGCTTCAGGTTGTGGAAAAGACGGCGAGTAACTTGCCAGATCAAAAATGATGGCGGGCTTGGCCTTGCGGTAGCGGCACAGCCTTCACTTCAGCGGGCGGCGGCAAGGGAATGGTCCCAGTCACGCCTTTGCCTTCGACCATCGTGTAGATCGCATCTCCGGCCAGGTGAGCGTAATTTTCGACCGTGCCGCTGGGCCAGCGCACCTGGACCGAATCCATGACGGTTGCGGTCCCCAGGCCGAAGTGCAGGCGCAAATCGCTTTGCGAAAGGTAGCCTGAGCCGCCGCGCACCTCATCGAACTGCGCCAGCGCACCCGCCCGTACGGTGACCCGGGCGCCAATTGCGGCGCGGTTGCTCTTGCTTCCCACCAGGTGAAATAGCACCCGGTGATAGCCGTCCTGATTGTGATTCACCAGCAGGGTTGGCGTCCCATCCATGTTGGCCACCACCACGTCCACATTGCCGGTGTTGAAGATGTCGCCAAAAGCCGCGCCGCGGCGGGACTGGGGCGGAAGCGCGGCCAGGCCGGCGGCCGCCGCCACCTCCTCGAAAGTGCCGTCGCGATTGTTGCGGTAGAGCAGCAGAGGCTGGCGATAAGCGGCGCTGCCCGCCACTTCATCCATCTGCGGGTAAACGTGCCCATTGGCTACGAACAGGTCGGGCCAGCCGTCGTTATCCATATCGAAGAACCCGGTCCCCCACCCCACCAGGGGATAGCTGGCTTGGCCCAGGCCAGAGGACCAGCTGACATCTTCAAAGCCTTGCGCTCCCAGGTTGCGGTAAAGGGTGTTGGGCTGATCGGCAAAATTACTCACGAAAATGGAGAGCCGGCCACTGTGGTTGTAATCGGCGAGGTCCACGCCCATGGAACCCAGCGCGTTGCCATCGGCATCCAGCGCCGCCCCCAGCAACATGCCGTTCTCCTGGAAGGTGCCGTTGTGCTCATTGTGATAGAGGTACTTGGGAGTGGAATCGTCGGCCACAAAAAGATCGGGCCAGCCGTCGTTATCGTAATCGGCCCACTCCACGCCCAAACCGTAGTAGCCGTCGGCGTCAGCCACCCCCGCCTTCCTGGAAACCTCTTCGAAGGTGCCGTCGCCGCGGTTATGGAACAGCAGATCGCTCTCGCCCACCATGCCCCAGGGTCCGCACTGGACCGCTACCCCTTTGTAGCGGCAGAACTGGCCGCTGCCGGGCACCGGTGAATGCTCCATGTCGAAGTGGACATAGCGGGAGACGAACAGGTCCACGTAGCCGTCGCGGTCGTAATCCGCCCAGGCCGCCCCGGTGCTGAAGCCGCCGCCTCGCACCCCCGCCTTGTCGGTAACGTCTTCGAAAGTGCAATCGCCCTTATTGCGGTAAAGCGCGTTTCCCCCGTAGCCGGTGACGTATAAATCGAGGTTGCCGTCGTTGTCGAAGTCCGCCACCGCCACACCCATGCCCCAGCCCTTGCGGGTCAACCCAGCGCGCTGGGTAATGTCGGTGAAGGTGCCGTTCGCCTCCTGATGCCACAGCGTGACCATGGCATCCCCGCCCTGCCGGTAGCGATCCACGGTGGAGCCGTTGACCATGACAATGTCGAGGCGGCCATCGTTGTCGCAGTCGAACAGGCCAATGCCGCCGCTGATAGATTCGACCACATAGCGCTTTTCGGGCGCGGAGAGGTGAGAAACCTGCAACCCCGCTTGCGGGGAGATGTCCTGGAAATGTGGAATCGGAGGCAGATTGGCGTGGACGGCTTTTCTCCCGCTCTCGGGGAGGCGCGGCGGCCGGATAACCACTGGCGCAGAAGACGTCGGCGGGGCTGGCTTCTGTGCGAACAGCAACGGAAAAAGGAACAGGGGCAGCAAAAGGGGCAGAGACGGGAGAACTCTCACAAGCGCTACATTCTAGACTCAGGGGGATGCCGGGACAAAAAAGCCCTGGCCGCCGCGGAGCGGCCAGGGCGAGGACTTGCTAAGCGACCTCTAGAAGATAAACTTCAAGCCCAACTGCAGGATGCG
>DATGGJ010000131.1:0-4324 GCA_035308585.1 Terriglobales bacterium | reverse complement strand
TGTACGAGGCAACACCGCATGACCCGCTGGTGCTAACAGGCTGTGTTCTCGCTATGGGGTTGCTGGGGCTGCTGGCGACATGGATTCCCGCCTACCGCGCGCTGGCGATTGATCCCATGGTCCTGTTGCGGGACGAGTGAGCTCCAGCATAAATAATCTGCGACAGGTTCGGAAAACCCGCGCTTGGCAAATCAGTGCCTAAGGCATCTTTTTTGGCATTCGGTCCCGAATCGTCGGCAAGTTGGAGCACCTGCAGCACACCGGTTCTTTCAAGCTGCGCGGCGCCACTAACAAGCTGTTGTCGCTTTCTTCGGAGCAGCTCAGCCGGGGTGTGATTGCCGCCTCCACCGGCAATCACGGCATGGCCGTGTCCTATGCCGCCAGCAAACTGGGCGCCCGCGCCACCATTTATATGAAGGAGGGCACGCTGCCGGAGAAGGTCGAGTTGATTCGAGCCCTGGGCGGCGCCACCGTGTTCCACGGCGAGAACCCAGTGCATGCGGAAAGCAAGGCGCGCGAGGTCGCGCGGCAAAATGGCCAGGTGTTCATCTCCCCCTACAACGATGCGCAGGTGGTCGCCGGACAAGGCACACTGGGCGTGGAACTGGAGCGGCAACTGCCCCAGATGGACGCGGTATTCATCTCCGTGGGCGGCGGCGGGCTCATTTCCGGCATCGCCAGCTACCTGAAGGCGGTTAACACCAGGGTTAAAATCGTGGCCTGCTGGCCGGAAAACTCGCGCGTCATGTACGAATGCATGAAGGCGGGACGGGTAATCGAGTTTCCGGAAAAGGAAACGCTATCCGACAGCACCGCCGGCGGGGTGGAGGAGGGCGCCATCACGCTCGAACTCTGCCGCAGCCTGATTGACGACTGTATCCTCGTTGCAGAAGATGAAATCCGGGCTGCTATGAAGCTGATTCTGGACAAAGAACGCTGGGCCGTGGAAGGCGCGGCCGCGCTGCCCGTCGCGGCTTACCTGCAGCAGGCCAAGAATTATGCGGGCCGGAGAGTGGCCGTTCTGCTCTGCGGACGCAACATCCCCTTGCCGAGATTGCGGGAAGCGATTGTCAGTTAGGGAACTCATACTGCGCATCCGCTGACCGAGTTTCACGCTGTATCTCGCGCCAACTGAACCCCGCGTCCTGCAATGATTTGCCGGTGCTAGAATCTTCCCCGGGAGCATCCTATGCCCTTCATTGATACCGGCAGACTCCAGGTTGTTGAGCGCTTGCCCGGGTGGTATGGGCGCTACTTTCATTCGTCCAACATGACCTTCGCACACTACGATTTCAAGTGCGGCTCTTCCATCCATGAACATTTCCATGCTCAGGAAGAAGTATATGAGGTCATTGAAGGCGAACTCGAACTCACCATTGACGGCATGAGGCAAATTGCCCGTCCGGGCGTGGTGGGGATTGTGCCGAGCAATGTCCGCCATTCGGTCAAGGCACTTACCGATGGGCGCGCCATTATTGTGGACTATCCCGTGCGGCGCGATATAGGTTAGAACCTCAGGCCTTAGCTGCGATTTTGACCTGTAATCCCTTAGCTGTGTACTGCGCAATCAGTTCATCCAGCTTGCCGAAAATGCGCGAATTGTCCTGCGCCGGATAGCTGGCCAGATTTTCGCGATACTCCTCCAGGTTGAACAGGAATGATTCGATACGCTCCCTGTTCAAATCCTCCCACCACGCGCCGTAGCCCATCTTCTGGATGTAATAAGCGTTGAACACCTGCTCGAACTGCCGCTTTAGCGGCCAGGCCAGGTAAGGCTTGCGCAGGTGCAGGGCTTCGCTGATCAGCGAAAATCCGGAGTTGGCCAGCACCGCCTTGCACCCCGCCAGGTCCGCCAAAAAACCTTCCAGGCTGGGCTTGCGGAACAATAAATTGCCCTCTTCACCGTCGGCTTCAAAGCCGTAGCACACGAAGCGCTGGCGAATCCGCCGGAGCAAATCCACCAGTTCCGCCGAAGGCGAGGTCACGTACACCAGCACGTATTCGCCGGTGATGGCCGGGGCCTGCAGCACCTCCTGACGAAGAATGGGCGGGAACAGGAACGTGTCCTTGCGCCGCAAAGACGCTTCAAAAAACGAAATGACCAGGTAGGCGTCGCAGCCGTGGGTCATCACTCGCGTCACCAGTTTGGCCGCGGCGGCGTCATTGCGGCACTCGCGTGGGTAGGAAATCTCCGCCCGCGTCAGCAGGTGCTGGTTGTCAATGGAAATTACCGGCAGGCGCTGGTGGTGGGCCAGGCGGCAGGAGAGCGGCTCAAAATCGGTGATGACCAGCTCAATCGCCCACTGCTCCGCCAGTCGCGTGAGTTCCTTGATGCTTCTGGCCGCGCGCGGCGCCTTCAGCAGGTTGCCAATAATTGTTTTGCGGTAGCGCACGCGGTTGCGCACGTAGGCCAGGCGTAAGCCATAAATCTCGGTGACTTCGAACTCCGACTTCAGGTTGCGAAGCCCGCGATCGAAAGAGACCACGTGCACCCTGTGCCCCTGCCCCTGCAGGTGGGTGATGATCTCCTTGGCGCGGGTGGAGTGGCCCGAGCCTTCCCCGTTCACCCCGTAAAGAATGTTAGCCATGAGTACGGCTGATTGTAGGTGGAAGGGGGAGTCGGAAGCTATTAAGAATCACGGGGACGAATCACGCGGGCACAGGGCCGCCGCCGGTGCGGGCGAGCGCAACTCGCCTGATTCTGGTCGAAGACCGGTTCCCAGATGTGTACTGAATCAGCGTCCGGCGCCGGCGGCAGCCGCGGCAGCCTTTTGCGGCATCAGGGCTGCGATCGCTTCCAGCAGCTTTTCCGGCGTGTAAGGCGAGTCAATTTCCTTATCTACGCTGGGATGTCCGTGCGTCGAGTGCAGCACCAGCACCTTGGTAGCCTGATTGGCCTTCTTCACCATGTAAGGCAGGTGATGGCGGTCGTTCTTGTTCAGCGTGTCGCCCAGGATCACCAGGTCATAACTCTTGCGGCGCACCGATTCCTCCACCGCTTTGCGGCCAGTCACCTGGTCCACTGCATGCCCGGCCTTCTGTATCTGGGCCGCCTGCGAGGCAAGCAGTTCAAGATCATCTTCTGCGTAAAGAATGGAAACTTGGGCTGGTTTTTGCATGGCTTGGTTTTGTGGAACGTCTCCGGGAGGCACAGTACCAAGCGCGCCTCCCCTCGGAAACGTCACCAAAGACCAAGCCCCGCAGGGCCTTCGCAACCTCATGGCACACAGCCACTTACCTCCATCCCTTCCTTGCTTGTCACCTGAACCACTACCCGCGCAGGGACAGCCGCCCTCGGCTGTCCGCCGGCCGAAGCCCGGTGAGAACCTGAACGAGCGCGTTCGCCTTGAGCTGTATTGCGGGCGGTAGCCGGCAGCCGAAATCCTGAGACCGCTGATGGAAGACGCGAGCGAACGCGAGCCAAAGCTACAAATACTTCAGTGTGTCCGCGATCAGTTTATGCGTGCCTCCATAAGAGTCCGGGCCGCCTTCCCACTCCATCGAGCAATACCCGCGGAAGCCGCTGGCTTTCAGAATGCCGAAGCTCCTGGGAATATCAATGCGATATACCTTGCCGCCGTCGCCCTCTTCTGAATCCTTCACGTGGCAGACGTTGTAGGCGTGGCGGAACATCGCCGTCACCGCGCGGTAGTCGAAATCCGCGTTCCCGGTGAGCATGGAATTGCAGAAGTCAGGCAGGGCGTGCAGCCAGGGGCTGTTCACCTTCTTGACCACGTTCACAATGAAGAACGCATCCTCGCTGACCAGGTCATCGTTTTCCAAGTTGACCACCACCTTCCTGGAGGCGGCATAGTTCACCACCTGGCCGAGCGATTCGGCGGTGCGCGCCACGTCAGGCTTGGAGCTTTTGGAGCGGCCGATGTGATTGCGAATGCTGGGCGAGCCCACCGCCACGGCCACGTCCACCCACTTCTTTCCCAGGGCAATGGCCTTCCGGCGCACCGCGGGATCGGGATCGTAGTAGCTCTCTTCGCCGCCCATGGGAATGTCCACAATGTGGCAGCCGGCCTTCTGCACCGCCTCGCGGAACTGCCCCAGGTAGGCGGCGTCGGTGGAGGCGAAGTGCTCGCCCAGGGGCTCGATTTTGTTGACCTTGAATTCCTTCACCACCATGGCGGGAAATTCCAGCAGGGTCATGCCCGGCTTGCTGCGGTCGCGGTAGGTGTTGGTGGGGCTGTCAATCCAGAAGCGGAACGGCCACGACGCCACTGAGATGCGCTCCCGTGGAGTGGTGGGAAAGGCCATGTGCGGGCCGCCAGGCGCGGCTTGCAACCTGCCGCCCAGAATTTTCAATCCCGGCGCT
>DATGGJ010000130.1:0-2240 GCA_035308585.1 Terriglobales bacterium | reverse complement strand
GCTGCGAGTACTGGGCGCCGAAATCGAGGACGACGATGGATTGGGCTTCCACGGTCTAATGTGCCAGAAGAATGATAGTAGTGTAAAGCAGGAAAAAGCGCGAAGTCAGTAACCAGGGGGGGCAGGGTCGTGAGCCCGGCGGGTAGTTTAGTAGCTGGTAGCTGGTAGTTCGTCGGCGGGGCTTGGAACATCGGGCGACGGAAACGGAGCCGGTTTCGGGACGACGCTGGGCTCGCTGCCCGGCACAGCCAGGCTGACATAGGCCGCGAGCCGGGCGATGTAGAGAAAGTCGGCATAAGCGAAGTAGCCGGCCGCGATGGCCGGCAGCGCCCAAGCGGCGGCTGGCGAGACGCGGGTCATGAGGTCAAAAATGAGCACGCCCGAAGCTATGGCTGCGCCCAGTGCCAGATAGTGCAGCAGCACGAAGGGGAGGCTGGTCAGCACCACGTCGCCAAACTTGCTTCCAATTAAGTCCGCCGCCGCGCCTACAGCTCCGAAGGTGTCCTGCTGATCCCCCGCCACAAAGATAGCCGCCAGCGAGAGCAGCCAGTTGAGCAATGCCCACACCAGCCATACACAAGCGATCAGGAGGGCGGCGAAAACCACCCGGGGAGCAGCGCCACCCGCAGGGCCGGGGGAAGCGGCCAGCATCAGCGCGCCCACCGCGGAGAGCAGCGCCGCCAGGAAGAGCCCAGCCCTCAGGAAACTCAGGCCCAGCAAGGATCTGAACCTGCCGCGCGCCTCCGGCAGCAAGGCGCGGAGAGTAATCAGCCGCCCCAGTGCGGCGCCGAAAATCCAAAGCACGGCCACCGCCGTTCCGGTCACGATCATGCCGGCCGTGAAGCGCAGCGCGCTGCCGCGCAAGGCGTGTGCCACGCCAGCCAACGCCAGCAGCGGCTCCCCGCTTTGGACCAGCAACTGCTCGTGCCAGGAGATGGGGACGGCGTTCAGGTATCCCAGAACAGAGACGATAGCCAGCAGGCATGCAGCCATGGCAAAGCACCAGCGCCAGGTGATTTCCGCCAGCGGCAGGGCCGGCTGACGGAAGATGCACTCAAAACCGCGCCGAATTGAAGATTGTGCGGGCACAACTGCGTAGAATACAGCAAGCAGGAGAGAGACAAGAATTCAAGAATTCAAAGTTTCAAGTTTCAAGGTTTCAACACCCGACCCGGTACTTAAAGCTCGATCCTCTCCTTTATTGTTCTGCGGGTGGAACACTGTGGGCAACCCGTGCACCACCTCAAGCATCACTTCCAATGTCGACAATTCATCTTACACGTGAGCGGGACAGGGTTCCGGCAAAGGAGAATGCCGTTGCCCGCAAACCCGCCCGTCTCAAGGGGAGGAGCAAGCATGAGAGTTCTGAGATTATTGGCATTAGCGGGAATGTTAACCATGATTTTTCCCCTGGCCTCAATGGCCAGCTCGAAGACCAGCAAAGAGCAGAAGAAGAAGGTCGCCGTAGAGGACCAGGTGGAACTGGCCGGCAAGACCCTCAAGCCGGGCACCTACCAGGTGGAATGGCAGGGCAGCGGCCCCATGGTAGAGGTCAACTTTATGCAATCCGGCAAGACGGTGTTAACCGCTCCCGCAAAAATAGCGCAATTGCACCAGAAGGCGCCGTACGATGCGGTGGTGGAGAGCACACAGAAGAACGGCGTCAAAACCATCAGTGAAATCGAATGGAACAACCAGCGGGAAGCGCTGACCTTCGGCGCTCAAGCCCATCACGCTCACAAGCGCGCCTCCTAGTTGCGCGCCACTTCGCCAAAGCGGGCCCCTGAGGGCCCGCTTTTTTGCTTAGCGCGGATGCGAGGAAATACTCCCTGGAACAGAAAGGTAAGCTCGCAGGCGCAAGGTCCGCAGGATGCCAGGGGGGCTAGCGCGCCACAATGTTGACCAGCTTGCCGGGCACGATGATCACTTTCACCACCTGCTTGCCGGCGATAAAGGACTGAACCTTTTCGTCGGCCAGGGCGCGCTGGCGCACCTCTTCTTCGGCAGCATTAGCGTGCACAATAATGCGGCTGCGCAGCTTGCCGTTGACCTGCACCGGAATCTCGATCTCTTCTTCCCGGGCCAGGGCCGGGTCATACTTGGGCCAGGGCGCGTGCAGAAGGCCCTGGCGCTCGCCCAGCATCTCCCAGAGCTCATGCGCCAGGTAAGGCGCAAACGGAGCCATCAGCAGCACCAGATCGCGCTGCACTTCCCGCAAGAGCGCATCGGGGATGCCATTC
>DATGGJ010000129.1:0-13196 GCA_035308585.1 Terriglobales bacterium | reverse complement strand
AGCGATTCCCCCCAGGAGCAGGATTGTTGAAATCAGGCATCCCCAAATAGCACGTCCCATAGAGGATTAGACTGCCGTAGCTTAGGCCTGCGTTGCCGGCCTGGGTTATTGCAGGGTAGCGTAGGTAGAAGCGCCGGTTCGGCGAGCGCTCATGCGCAAGATGCCGACCGCCGCGGCGTCGCGCACCGCCGGCTTGCCGTCGTCCAGAGCGAATACCAGCCACGGCTTGGTCTCGGCCCGACCCATTTTGCCCAGGGCGATGGCGGCAGCCACGCGCACCCCCCAATCCCGGTCCACCAGCGCCGCCTTGAGCGCCAGCATGGTGGCTTTATCCGGCCGGCGCGAGAGCAGATCGGCACATGCCACCCGTGCCGGATCGCTGGCGGGTGAGAACTGTTGCCTGGCCAGACCCACACCCATGGACAGCGGTCCGGGCAACAATTCGCCGGCGCCCTTTTCCGCGCCCATGGCAACCAGCGCCTTCTTGTCCTGAAGCTGGCGCTTCGCCTCGCGCATATGACCGGCGACGAACCCATCTTTGGTTCCTTGGTCGCCTTGCAACACATCCAGCAATACGCGACGGCCGGCGTTATCGCCCAGTTGCCACAGAGATTTGGCCGCCGCGAAGCTTACCTGTGGGGCTTCGTCGCCCAGCGCGAGCCGCAACGCCGGAAGCGCGGCGCGCGATTTCATTTCGCCCAGGGTGGCCGCGGCTTGCGCCCGCACATCCGGGTCTTTGTCCTTCAAAACGGCAGAGACCAGGCGAACGCCTTTGGGATTGGGACCGAGGTCGGACATAGCTTTGAGGGCCAGGATGCGGTCGGTGAATTTCTTCGCATTCACCCCTTCGGCCAGTACTCGCCAGGCCCGCTGCGTTGGGGTTTCAACCTTATGCAGCTTGTCCACCCCGCGGGCGGGGAGGACGCTCCCACCAACCAGCCAAGCCAGCCATACACAGACAATTGCGGCGCGCATGGCCGGTTAGAGTAGCGCCGGACCCGGAGAGTTGCAAGGCGGGGCTCACCGCCGGCGTCCAAGCCCCGATTATTGCGTCGAATACCGGTTCAGATGAGGCGCCGAAGCGACCTCCTGTGCTGGCCAAGGCTTTGCCTCAAGGGCACAAGCGTGTATGCTTTCGCCCACATGAAGCGACCCTGGTTATGCACCCTGGAATTGCTGTTGGTCCTTGCCGGCGTGGCCGCCGGCCAGAATCATACCGCCAACTCGGGAGCCTGGTCAGGCACGATCGTGTACAGCAGCTGCGATGCAGATGAAGCCTTCGCCGAGTCATCCGAGTGCACCACCAAGGCGCCGGGCGCCAAACTGGCGTTGTATGACGACACCAACCGCGTGATGTATGACCTGGAGCCACAGGCGCCGGCAGCCGGTCACCTGGGAGATAGCGTAACCATTCGCGGAACACTCGATGGCGATACCATTCGCGTCGCCTCCCTGAAACCGATGTCCATCGGATTGCCGGCGGGCCAGAAAGCGCCCGCGTTCTCCGCTCGCGACCAGTTGGGGCACACCCAGACGCTGGATACGCTGAAGGGGCGAAGCGGCACGGTGCTTCTGTTTTTCCGTTCCGCCGACTGGTGACCTTTCTGCAAAGGGCAGCTGGTTCAGCTGCAGAGCGCGCTCCCACGGTTCGAAAAGCAGGGCATCAAACTGGCAGCCATCAGCTACGACAGCGAAGCCATCCTGAAATACTTTGCCGGCCGCCACCAGCTGGATTACCCCATGCTGGCGGATCCGGAGTCCAAGATTATCCGTGCTTATGGCGTACTCAACGAGGAAGCCACGGGCATGCAGAAGGGATTCGCCCGCCCGGGATACTTTTTCATTGATACCCGGGGGATTATCCGGGAAAAGTTTTTCGACCCCAAATACCGCGACCGGCTCACGGGAAATGACCTGATTGCCAAGCTTTTTCCGGAATTGGGGCAGGAGGTAACGGGAAATGTCGAGGCTCCGCACCTTCAGCTACGGCTGGAACAATCCGACCAGACGGGCGTTCCCGGAACGCAAATCACGCTGGTTGCAGAGGTGCGCCTGCCCCCTGACGTGCACGTCTATGCGCCCGGCGCGCAGGGGTACAAGCCAATCCAGTTGTTGATTGACGCGCAGCAGGCCATCGAACTCAAGCCGGCGACTTACCCGCAGTCAAAAATTCTGTACCTGCCCGCCATCAAGGAGCGGGTGCCGGTGTACGAGGGCGTTTTCCGCATCTCCCAGGATATAGAGGTGAACTCCGGCTCGGCGTTCTTTGGTTCTCTGGGCAAGGAGGGAAAGA
This sequence comes from Terriglobales bacterium, assembly GCA_035308585.1. GTDB lineage: Bacteria > Acidobacteriota > Terriglobia > Terriglobales > Acidobacteriaceae > JAICWP01. Next base: position 10,903 of record DATGGJ010000129.1, on the reverse strand, counting down.
CCATTGCTATCACGGGGAAACTGGCCTACCAGGCTTGTGACACCAAGACCTGCTACTTTCCCGCCTCGGTGCCGGTTAAATGGGATCTGCATGTGTTCCCACTGGATCGGACCCGGGCCCCCGTGGAAATCCGCCACAAATAGCGCATGCCGGATGCCAACCATCGGTGCGACACGGCAGCCAGGAGAGTCTTGCAGCTTGACTCTGTAAAGTTCCCGCGCCTGCTACCCGATTGGCTCCTGATTCGTCCCTTTTCCAGATGGTGAGGAGGAACTGTGCTCCATATTGGCCAGGACGTTCGCTATGCTCTGCGCACCATGCGCAAGTCCCCCGGATTTGTCGCGGTTGCGGTTATCACACTGGCCCTGGGAATTGGCGCCAACACCGCCATTTTTACCGTGGTAAACGCGGTTTTTTTCAATCCCATCCCGGTACACGACCCGGAGCATCTGCTCTCGCTTTTCACCACCGACCAGCGCAACCGTGGTGGGCTGAACAATTTTATGCCGGTTTCTCATCCCAACGGAGAAGATATCCAGCGCCGGGCGCAGTCTTTTCAGGGGGTGGCTCTGGAAATATTCGGCACCGTAAGCATGACCATCAATGGCCACCCTGACACGTTCAACGCCAACCTGGCTTCGGGGAATTACTTTGATGTGCTGGGAGTAAAGGCCGCCTTAGGGCGCACCTTCCGTCCGGACGAAGACCGCGAGGCCGGCGCCGGACCTGTCATCGTTCTCAACCACGGCTTCTGGGAACGCAAGTTCGCGGCCAATCCCAACGTGATCGGACAGAACGTGCTGCTCAACGGACAGGGATTCACTATTATCGGGGTCGCACCCCGCGGCTTTCAGGGCACCGTCATCCTGGGCGGCCCCGACATGTGGGTGCCCATGTCCATGCACGACCAGGTTCTCTCCGGCCTGAACAAGGAGTGGTTTAACGATCGCCGCTTCCTGAATACCTTTGCCGTAGCACGGCTCAAGCCGGGCGTCACGGAAGCGCAGGCCCGAGCTGAATTGCAAGCCCTCGGCTCCGATCTGGAGCGCGAGTTCCCTGTGCCCAACACGGGGCGCAGCTTTACGGCGCTCCCCCTGCTGCAATCGGCCATCAACCCCAATCTGCGGGGCCTGTTTACCCGCGCCGGCGCGCTGATGATGACCGTGGTCGGCCTGGTGCTGCTGATTGCCTGCGCCAACATCGCCAATTTGCTGCTGGCGCGTGCCGCGGGACGCAAGCGGGAAATATCCATTCGTTTGGCGGTAGGGGCTTCGCGTTCCCGCATTGTGGCCCAACTGCTCACCGAAGCCACGGTATTGGCGGCTCTCGGCGGTGCGCTGGGAATTGGCCTGGCTGTGCTGGGACGCGACTTGCTCTGGCAGTTTCGCCCGCCTTTTCTGCAGCAGAGCTACCTCAGCCTGGCCCTGGACGGAAGAGTGCTGCTGTTTACCCTGTGCATGGCCCTGGGTACAGGGCTGATTTTCGGCCTGGCCCCAGCCCTGCAGGCCACTCGCCCCAACCTGGTGCTGGAACTGAAGGAGCGCGCTGGCGGTGAAGTTTTCACCGGCCGCCGCTTTGCCCTGCGCCACGCATTCATCGTCGCCCAGGTCGCGCTTTGCCTGGTCGCTCTGGTCGGCGCCGGGCTGTTCCTCCTCAGCCTGCGCAACGCCCAGCAGACCGACCCCGGCTTCAATACTCACAACCTGGCCATGCTCTCCTTTGACTTGGGATCGCTGAATTACGACCCCGCCCGGGTGAAGGAATTCCAGCGCCGCGCCCTGGAGACGGTGCAGAACATGCCGGGCGTGCAAGCCGCCACGTTGGCTTCCAACGTTCCCCTGTTCGGCGGAGGCTTCAGCCGCAGCGTTTTCCCGGAAGGCCAGGAAAGCAGCTCCAACCGCAATGGTGTCCTGGTCATCGTGGACGACGTGGCTCCTGGCTACCTGCAAACCATGGGTATTTCCCTGATGCGCGGCCGCAACTTTGACAGCGCCGTGCGCGAGGACAGCCCCAAGGTGGCCATCATCAACCAGGCCGCGGCCCATCGCTTCTGGCCGAATCAGGACCCGGTGGGGAAACGCTTCAAGTTCTACGGTGAGAACGACTTTGTGCAGGTCATCGGCGTGGCCCACGACGCCAAGTACGTCACCCTGGGCGAAGATCCCAGCCCGTACATCTACCTGCCCGTCATTCAGAATCCCAGCCCGGCCATTACCCTGTTTTTCCGCACCACTTCCGATCCCAGCAATTTACTGGGCGCGGTTCGCAAACAGGTGCAGGTTCTGGATCCCAACCTGCCGCTCACCAACGTCTGGCCCATCGGAGAAGTCATCCATCAGGCTTTGTGGGCAGCGCGTTTCAGCGCCGGCCTGCTGTCTATTTTTGCGCTGGTTGCGGTGCTGCTGTGCGCGGTGGGGATTTATGGAGTGGTTGGCTATACCGTGGGCCTGCGGGTGCGCGAAATCGGCATTCGCCTGGCTTTAGGGGCCCAGCCCCGGGATGTGGCGCTGATGATTCTGCGGCAGAGCGCCACCACACTGGCTATCGGCTTGGGTATCGGGCTGGTGTCCGCCTTCGTGCTGGCGCGCTTTATTACCAACCTGCTGTACGGGGTCAGCGCTACGACACCAGCGGCCTTTCTGGTTACCGCTGTCCTCCTGGCGCTGGTGGGCTTGCTGGCCAGCTATGTGCCGGCGCGCCGCGCTGCCGGGGTTGATCCCTTGCTGGCCGTGCGCAATGAGTAATCAGGTTCCGGTTCCTGGCTCCTCGCTGAGAACTCGGCGAGTGGCTCGCCAGTAGCCGGCACCCTCGAGCTACCCCCGAAGCACTGAGACAGAAGGAAGCCATGAGTGCATCTCGGCGGTGAAAACGCGCGGACATGGCCGGCGACGCCTCCCGGCCTGCTAAGCTGGCGGGCCGGCAGTTTCAAATTCTCCATGTCCTGGATACAGCTATGAAACCGCAAGAAGCAATCGACGTCGGCGGCCTGTTTTCGGTGGCGGGAAAAATTGCCCTGATTACCGGCGGTTCGCGCGGCATCGGGCTGATGGTTGCCCGCGGCCTGCTGGAGGGCGGCGCCAGGGTTTATATTTCATCGCGCAAGAAAGCCGCCTGTGAGGAAGCCGCGCAGGCTTTGCACGAGCTGGGCGAGTGCCGGTCGCTGCCGGCCGATGTGTCCACCGCCCAGGGTTGCCGGCAATTGGCGGCGGATTTTGCCAAAGGCGAAGACCGCCTGCACATCCTGGTGAACAACGCGGGCGCCGCCTGGGGCGCGACCCTGGCTGACTATCCCGAGTCCGGCTGGGACAAAGTGATGAACACCAACGTCAAATCTGTCTTCTTTCTCACCCGGGAACTGATTCCTGTGCTGGAGAAGACGGCTACCGCCGCCGATCCGGGGCGGGTTATTAATATCGGCTCCATTGACGGGCTGAAGCCGCCCTTCTATGAGGTTTATGCCTATTCGGCGAGCAAAGCCGCGGTGCACCATCTGACGCGCGACCTGGCGGTCAAGCTGGCCGGCAAGAACATTACGGTCAACGCGCTTGCCCCCGGACCCTTCGTAAGCCAGATGACCGCAGAGATGCTGGAGCGTTTCCAATCCCGGCTGGAGCAGGCTTGTCCTCTGCGCCGCATCGGAAATGCCGCCGACATGGCCGGAGCTGTGATTTACCTGGCTTCGCGTGCCGGGGCTTACGTTAATGGCGCAGTCATTCCGGTGGACGGGGGGATCAGTCTAAGCTGAAGTCTTTCTTTTGCGAATTTCACAACCATTCACCGCCGAACGCAAAGGACGGTCGAGAAATTACAGTTAGAGTTCCTATGCGGTGTTGAGGTCTGGGGCGCAAAAGGGTTTCAGGCCAGGGCGCATGCTTTGGCCAGGCGCTCGGCAATGATGATGTAGGCGGAAGGATTGAACGCCATGCCCACATGGGTGCCGGGAACCTGGAAGTTCACTTCGGGATCCCTGGTGATGCAGGTTCGCCAGTCCACGATGCCGTCGTCCCGGGTGTAGATGGCGGTTTCCAGCACGTCCTCGGGAATACTGCGCCGCAGGGAGTCGATAAAGTCGCAGGTGCAGCGCCCGGTGTAGCAGCCGGGTAAAACTCCGGGCCCGTGCTCCTCCAGGATGCGCTTGCGTACCACTTCAGCCACCCGCAGCACGCTACGATGCGCTACCGTACCACGGAAGGGCGCGGCCAGCGTGATTACAGAGGCAATGTCGTCCGGCCTCTGGCCGGCCACCGAACGCGCAATGATTCCGCCCAGGCTATGGCCGATGACGTGCACTCGCCGCCCTGTTTGTTTGCGCGCTTTGCTGATGGTTTCGTTCAGACGCCTCTGGATCAACAGATTGGGGCATTCGGCGTTGACGCCAATGCCGGAATAAAAGGGGCGGTAGCCGATGCGCTTCAGCCAGGCGTGCAATTCCAGCAGGTAAAGGTCGCTGCCCAGGAAACCAGGGATGACCACCACGCCCGATCTGTCCCCGTGGGGCACGCCCAAGCCGTAATAGACCGGGGTAGCATGCAGAAGGAGAAGCTCGGCGGCAAACAGAGCCTCGGTCCAGAGGGAGACCTTCGCCTCAGCCCGGTGTCGGATATGATTGCGGCCCGCAGCCATTGCTCGATGTCAGAACTGCTATCAGGGCCCCAGGTTGCCAGGAATCACGCGGCCACGAGCCGCATGGGGGCGGGCGGGAGGAATTTCCCCCGGGTGGCACGGCTAGTGCCGCGCACCGGCACCAGCCTACACCCAATCCCGGCAAAACGCTACGCAACCTGCGCCCCGCGACCAGGTTAAGAAGTGACATAAGAAGGCTGGCGTACCCTGCCTCTTTACCTGGGTACGCCAGCGCACGCCCCCGCACGAGCGGGGGGATCTCAGATTTGTGTTTCTAAACCGCAGCCGCGCGGGCCATGCCTTCACCCTTGGCCGCACGGGCGGGACGACGCGCACGGCGAGCCGGCTTGCTGGCGTGCTTGTGTCCATTCTGCGGTTTCAGCATGACGCCCATCAGCTCCTTCTGGGCGTCCACGAAGCTCTTCACTCCCTCCCGGGTCAGCTCGGCCAGGGGCATCAGCGGAAGGGGCCGCATCAGCTCCATGGTCTTGCCTGCCGTTTTCAGGTTTGCGTTCATCTGCCGGCCGGCTACTTCGAACAGGTTCTTCTGCGCCTCAATGAACGATTCCGTGGCCTGCCGCGCCAGTTCGGAAATTTCGGTTTTCTTCATTTTCTTGCCGGCACCATCGGCATGCTTTCCGCTGGTGGCCTTGCCGGTTTCTTCGGCAATCACGTCCAGGAACTTCTTCTGGGCGTGAACGAAATTTTCCATGCCCTCGCGGGCCATTTCGATGAGGCGCTCGCCATCGAAGGCTTTGCCGGTTTTGGCCGCCTCCATCCAGGTGTGCGCCTGCTTGCCGGCGATTTTCAGGAAATCCTGCTGCATGTCAATGAAGGTGGCCACGCTGCGCCGCAGCAGGTCGGTCATGGCGGTGGCCGGGGCGGAGCCGCCTACCCGCTCCTTGACCCCGCTCATCACGATCTGGTTTTGCTCCTGCGCCAGGTTCAGCAACACCTTCTGCGCTTCGATAAAGTTGGACATACCCTCGCCCGCCAGTTCGGTGAGAATGGCGGCCGGGGAATGATGGGGATCAGCCAGGCGTTCCCGCAGCAGATGCATCACGCTGGCATTCTTCCGCATGGCCAGATCGAGAAGAATTCTTTGCGTGGCAAAAAAGCTGTTGACTCCCTGCTGCATCCATCCCGACAGCAGGGTAACGAAGGACGACTCCCGAGGATGAGCTCGAGAGGATTCAAACTTGGCAACTGCTGGCATAACCTGCCTCCCTATGCTGCAGTGCAGCATCACATTCAGGGTAGGGTCGCGCCTTCTATCATGTCAATGGGTAAAACCAGAATATTGCACTGCAGCACAGCAAATGTCCCAAATTGGGAGGAATTTGTCCATATAATGCCTGGGTTTATCGCCATAGGAGGCCGCCTGACTGCGCAATGCAGCATGAATCCCGATATACAGACCCCCGGCAACTGTGCCAATATAGAGGGGCCAGGATTGTTGCACTGCACAAAAGGAAGTGCGCGATGAAACCGGCTGCCATTGTCATCAAAAAGTACGGGAACCGCCGCCTGTACGACACCAGCGGCAGCCGCTACGTCAATCTCGACGACCTTGCCACTCTTATCCGCGAGGGGAAGGAAGTGCGGGTGGAGGACGCCAAGACGGGGAGGGATTTGACCCGCGTGACCCTCACCCAGATCATCACCGAGGACGCGAAAGAAAGGCCCACGGGCCTGCCGCTGGAACTGCTGCGCGAACTGATCGTCGCCTCCGACCAGGCGCGGCAGGAGTTCATCATGTGGTATTTGAAATCGGCCTTTGATACCTACCAGACGGTGCAGAGCGCGGTGCAGGACCGCATCGGCAACATGCAGTCGGCGCTGCTCGCACCGGTGGAATCCATGAAGCGGCTTTTGGGCGGAGCTTCGCAATCGCCGGAAGATAACCAGGAACTCAGGGCCCTGCGCCGGCGGGTGGCGGAATTGGAAGCGCGCCTGCAGAAAACATCCAAACGAAAGAACCGCCGGACCCCTGCCTAGGCCGCGGCCTGCGAGGCAAACTGCGCGCAGAGCCCGCTTCTGGACCTCCCACGTCCAGACTATTCCCAAAATGGGAAAATGTGCCCTTCTCCTAAACTGCACCCGCACTCGCCCGTTGACCCTATGACTTCACCCTCGCCGCTATCCCGACTCCGGTGTCGCATCACCAGCCTGGGAGTCACGCGTCACTGAACCACGGTCGCATTCTTCTTAAGCTGAGGCTCGGCAGGCATAGGCACGCCTTAATGTGAGCTGCCCATGCTTCACGGCGACTGGGCGGCCGCTCACGAAGGGCTGGGACGGAACCGTCCCCGAAGCAAATGAGGTTGGGTTATGGCGAAACAAGAGGTCAAGAGTCTTTCCTGGGGGGACGCCATCTTCCTTTATCTGGAACGGGAGGGCGCGCCGCTTCACATTGCCTCGGTGAATGTATTTGAGGGCCGGATTGAGGTCGCCGCCTGCCGCCGCTACATCGAATCCAAGCTGCCGCTGATTCCCCGCTATCGCCAGCGCGTGGTGCCGGCACCGTTCAACATCGGGCTCCCCACCTGGGAATACGATTCCGCGTTCGACATTCGCAATCACGTCCGCGAGATGAAGCTCAAGCGCGGCACCATGGCCGAACTGCAGGCTGCCGTGGGAGGAATTCTGACCGGGCGCATGGACCGCCAGCATCCCCTTTGGGACTTCACTCTGTTCGCTCTGGAGGGCAACCGCACCGGGATCTTGACCCGCATCCACCACTGCCTGGCGGACGGCATCGCGGGAGTCGGGATCATGAATGTCCTCATGGATGCGACGCCGATCCGGCACCGCTTGCCGAAGAGGCTGCGTCCCTTCCAGGCGCCCCCACCGAAAAGTGAGCTGGCTTTGCTGCTGGATGGCTGGGTGAGCACTTATGCCGACCTGGTGCAGCGGCTGCTTTCCGCCCAGGAGCAAACCGTGACCCTGGCCCAGAAGGTGATGGCTTCCGGCAGCCAGTGGCCGGCCAGCGAGTTCCTGCGCCTGCTGCCGGAACTGGGCGCGCCCACCGAGGCCCTGCGCTTCAATGTGGTCTGCCAGGGTCCGCAGAAATTTGTCTGGGCCGAGGTTCCACTGGGGGACGTCAAAGCCATCAAGAACACGCTGGGCGGCACCGTGAACGACGTGGTTCTCGCCCTGGTGACGGCCACCATGCGCCGCTACCTGCAGGCCCACGGCGACCCGGTCCGCGGACGCCGCTTCCGCATGATGGTGCCGGTGAATGTGCGCAACGGCTCCAACCTGCAGGAGCTGGGCAACCGCATATCCCTGCTGCCGGTGACCGTTCCTCTGGGCATTCGCAACCCGCGCAAACTGCTGGCGGCGATTCACCAGCGAATGGAATTTTTGAAAACCGCGCACATCGCGGAGATCGTGGGCGTGGCCGGCGGGCTGATCGGCATCGTTCCTACCGCGCTGCAGGCGCTGGCGGGACCGATTGCGGGACAACTGCCCATAACTCCTTTCAATATGGTTTGCACCAATGTACCCGGCCCGCAATTCCCGCTCTACCTGCTGGGTCACAAGATGATCAGTTGGTATCCTTACGTGCCCATCGGGGGGCAGATGGCGGTCAACTGCGCCGTGCTCAGCTACAACGGCATGACCTACTTTGGATTCACCGGCGACGCGCATGCCGCGCCCGATCTCAAGCGACTGAAGAAGATGCTGCAGGCGAGCCTGGTGGAAATGCTGAAGAGCGCCGGCTGCCGGGAACGCAAGGTTGCAGGCGAGAAAAGCGGACCCGTGCCAGAGCCCACGCGTAAACCGGCAGAAAACGAAGCCAAACCGGTGGCGAGCGAAGCTCCTGCTGAAGCGGCTAAACCGGCGCCGGTGATCTCCATGCCGGAGGGCAAGTCGCCGCCGGTACTAGCGCGCTCGGCATAACCCCATCAGCAACTGAACGTCCATAGGGCCGCCGGATGGCCCGCCCTCTCCCCAATCCTTTAGCACTACCGCCGCTTTTCTCCGTGTCGGCGCCTCCGCGGCTAATTCAAACGATGGCGGAGCGCGCGGCGCTCACGGTCTGGCGGCACAGGCGGCCGCCCAGGAACAGGGTGCTCCATTCCACTCCCAGCCAATCGCGAAGGGAGAGCGGCGAGCCAAAATTCGACCAGCTTGTAAGCCAGCTTTGCAGGCCGCAGCGGACCAGAATGGCGGCCATCCCGATCTCACCCGCTCCCAGGTCGTGCTGAATGCCGTCGAGGGTGAACAGCACTTTGCGCAGCATGATGAGCGACGCGGGCAAGTGGACACCCTTAAACGCGATGTCTTCCAGCAAATCGGTAGTGTCCACCGCCTCCGGCAGACGGGTGAGGGGCAGCCTGGCGACAAAGCGCTCCACGCACTCGCGAATGATCCTCGCCTGCCGGGCACCGATTTTGCGCCGCCTGCGGCTGAGCGCCTCGATCTGCTGCCGCATGCCTGCTGGATCGCGCAAAGCGGACATCACAAACAGGAGCCCCAGGCGTCGGCGCTGCTCACGGGTCACGCGCTCGGTCAGAGCCCAGTCCAAAATGACCAGCTCTCCTGTCTTGTCGTCGTAGAGCAGATTGCCGGCGTGGGGGTCGGCATGAAACAAGGCCCGGCTTTGGGTGGCAAATATCGGCACCGCAATAAAGGCCTCGACCAGCTGCTCGGAGAGCCGCAACCGGCGCCACATGGGAAGGCGGCGCGCCGCGTCCGTGATCTTCCGGCCGCGTTCCTCTGTGAGCGCGGTAATGCGCGATGTGCAAAGCGGCCGGATCACGCGCGGCACGCGCACTCCGCGAACGCCACGATACAGTTGCTGAGCCTCCTCGAGCGTGGCCTGTTCGCGGGCAAAGTTCACTTCGTGCTGCAGCAGCTGGCGCACATCGCGGAACGTGTCGGACAGCACGCGCGGGGCGAACCCGTATTGGCGGTGCCTGGCGCCAAGATACCTGGCCAATTGCGCGAGCAGTTCCATGTCCTCGGCAAAGCACTCCGGAATGTAGGGTTTCAGGACCTTGAAGACGCCGCGCTCGCGGCGTCCGAGTTCGGGATTCCACCACGTAAAACGGGCCACGGCGCTCACACTGGCCTCGGAGAATATTCCCGGCCTGAGCTTCACCTGGTTATCCTTCAGCCGAGGACCCAGTTCCCTGACGATTATCTTGTGCACCTCCGCCGGGTTCATGTCGCTGATGCCGTTTTCCAGTTCGGAAAGAGCGCGGCGCAGGGGGGGCAGCAAATGGCGGTTGCGCGCCAGCACCTGACCCAGCTTCTGCAACCCAGGCACCTTGGCGATAAGGCACAATAGACGCTTTTCAGTCGGCGTATTTGCGGGCAGCTGCCACTGCTCCACCAGCTTGGGCGCGAGGCGAGCCGCCGACAACGTCCACACGGTGAACTGCATGGCATCCTGAGCCAGCACCCGCCAGCGCGCATATTTTTCCGGAACCAGTTCCTCGATGGGGAGGCGCTCCACAATCCACTTCCCTGCCGCCTGGCGCAACATCGAGCCGGCGGGGCTGCGCAGGGCCGCCTCCACCGCGCCGGTGCGCTCCGCGACGGTGGCGCCCGCGGAGTAAAACGCAGCCTTCAGTTGTTCCGGGGATTGCGGCAAAACCTGTTCGATAGGGGAGGGATCAGGCATTGTGAAATCCTTGCCGCCGCGGGGACGCGGGCTTGCAGGTTTGGTCGGGGGAGACAAAACAGCTTACAAGTTCAGACTACACCCGGCCGGAAGTGAAGCTTCAGGTTCCAGGGCGGGCCAGGGTTGACCTGGCCCACCACGGGAATAGCTAAACCACCACGTATTTGCCGGCTTCAATCACCTTGTGAGCGATCTTCTGCCGCAAGGCAACGGTGTTATAAGGCTCGTGCTTGCCCAACCGGCGCAGCACCGCCATGTAAGAACGCAGGGTATCGCCTTCGCTGACCGCGGCAATCACCTTGCGGGCCGCGCTCTCGACGCGTTCCATGGCACCCGCCATGTGGACCTGCGTCATGGCGATGGCGTGAGCGGCGCCGGTTTCGCCGTGCTGCGCCGCCAGTTTCCGCGCCCGCAGCAGGACTGATTCCATGGCGTAGGCTTCCATCGCCATATTGGCGATGGCGCCCATGAGTTCCTGCTGCTCCTGGATGGCCTGCATGTACTTCTGCATGGCGATTCCGGCGGCAAACAGGCCCATTTTCTTGGCATTGGCCACCAGCTTGCGTTCGGCGGCGAATGCGCCATCACCGCCATCATCGGCAGCCGCGCCGCCCAGCACTTCGTCCATGAGTTTCTTCATGGCCG